>NZ_JBHYMF010000345.1:0-3314 GCF_042742855.1 Streptomyces sp. NPDC058877
AGCCTTGACTTGGACGGTTGACCAAGAGAGCGTGGCGGCGTCCCACCCGGTCCAGGGAAAGGCCGCACGCCATGGAGAACGCCCGCACGGAAGGCACCCTGGGGACGGGCGCGGACGGTGCGAGGTCGATGGTCCCGCACCGCCGGGCGCCATCGGCACCCCCTGCGGGGTTCGCCGATCTTGAGGCGGCCACGGCGGGCCTCAGGCCGCCCTTCGCCGTGGTGGACCTCGGTGCCCTGCGGGCCAACGCCGTGCACATGGTCCGTCGGGCGGGCGGCAAACCGATCCGCCTCGCGAGCAAGTTGCTGCGCTGTCGGCCCCTGATCGGCGACGTGCTCCGGCAGCCGGGCTTCTCCGGCGTCCTCGCCTTCACCCTGGCGGAAGCCCTGTGGCTCGCAGAGGACACGGAGGACGTCCTGGTCGGGTATCCGACGGCGGACGTCCCCGCCCTGCGCCAACTGGCCTCCGATGAACGCGCGGCGGCCAGGGTGACCCTCATGGTGGATTCCGTGGAGCACCTCGCACTCATCTCCGAAGCGGTCGGACCGTCCGGCCCCCCGCTCCGGATCTGCCTCGACCTCGACGCCTCGCTGCGCCTCCTGGGCGGCCGGCTGCACCTCGGCATGCGCCGTTCACCCGTCCACGCGCCGGAACAGGCGGCGGAGTTGGCGCGAGCCGTCGTCTCCCGGCCCCGGTTCCGACTCGTGGGCGTGATGGCGTACGAGGGGCAGATCGCGGGCGTGGGCGACAACCGGCCGGGGCCGGGTCCCATGCGTGCCGCCGTACGGCTCGTCCAACGGATCTCCGCCCGGGAACTGCGCGAGCGTCGTGCCGCCGCCGTCCGCGCGGTCCGCTCCGTGGCACCGCTCGCCTTCGTCAACGGCGGAGGAACCGGCAGCCTGGAATCGACCTCGGCCGAACCCGCCGTCACCGAACTCGGTGCGGGTTCCGGGATCTACGCCCCCGCCCTCTTCGACCACTACCGGGGGTTCCGCCCCCTCCCCGCCGCGTACTTCGCCCTGGCCGTGGTCCGCCGCCCCGCACCCCGCCACGTCACGGTCCAGGGCGGCGGTTGGGTCGCCTCCGGCGCTCCCGGCGCGGACCGCCTCCCGGTTCCCGTCTGGCCGAGGGGTTTGCGACTGCTGCCCGCCGAGGGGGCCGGTGAAGTGCAGACCCCACTCGTCGGCGGGGCTGCCGACGGGCTGCGGATGGGGGACCTCGTGTGGTTCCGGCACGCCAAGGCGGGCGAACTGTGCGAGCGGGTCGACCGGCTGCACCTGGTGGAGGGCGACCGGATCGTGGACGTCGTCCCCACCTACCGCGGCGAGGGCCACGCGTTCCTGTGACGTCGGGGTCCGCCCCGGACCTCCGCAGCCGCGAAGGCCGCCCTGCGCGCGGTGGGGTAGGTTGACCCGGTTCCGCACCGTCGTACGCCGAGGAGCCCGCCATGACCCGCTTGTCCGCCGACGAGCGCAGGGAGCAGCTGGTCGAGGCGGCGATCCGGGTCATGATCCGCGGAGGCGTCGCCAGGACGACCACCCGCGCCGTCGTGAACGAGGCGGGGGTACCGCTCGGCGCCTTCCACTACTGCTTCCGCTCCAAGGAGGAACTCCTGCAGAGCGTGATCGAGCGGATCACCCAGCGGACCCTGTCGCCCGCCACGGCCCGTCCCGAGGGCGCCACGCCCCACGAGGTCATCCACGCCACCCTGCACGCCTACTGGGACCGGGTGCGCGAGCGCCCGGCCGAGCACCTGGTCACCTACGAGCTCACCCAGTACGCCCTGCGCGAGCCCGGTCTGGCGGACCTGGCGCGCAAGCAGTACCAGCACTACCTGGACCTGAACCGGGAGCACCTGGAGGCCCTCGCCCGCGCATTGGGCATCAGCTGGGCGGTCGACCTTCCGGTGCTCGCCCGGCACGGCCTGAGCGTCCTGGACGGCCTCACCCTCAACTGGCTCATCGACCGCGACGACGCCCAGGCCTCGGCGGCCCTGGACGAGTACGCCCGGTACCTCGCCTCCGTGGTGCGCGACGCCGGGTGAGGCGCCGGCGGTCCACCCGCGGGGCACGGTGCTCCTGCTCCTGCCCGCCCCCGTGCCCGCGGTCGAGACCGCGTCGATCCGGCCCGCGTCGACCCGCTCCGTTCCCGCGCCACGAGCTGCCCCTCCCGTGCCGGGTCCGTCGCACGCCCTCTTGACCAGGGGCTTCCGGCTCCGCACGAAAACCGGGCGCGCCGGGCGCGGGGCATCGGTTACGGTGGACGCATGTCTACGCCCCGAATTTCCTAGCTGAGGACCCGCTTCCACGTCAGAAGTGTGTCCTTTTGCTTTCTCGGAGCGTCATCCCATGATCACCGTTCGTGGTGTCGAGCTGCGCGCGGGCGCCCGCCTGCTGCTCTCCGACATCTCCTTCACCGTCTCTCCCGGCGACCGCATCGGCCTGGTCGGCCGCAACGGCGCGGGCAAGACCACCCTCATCACCGCCCTCGCCGGTCAGGCCGGACCTGCCGCGGGAGCCGTCACCCACGCCGGTCGGGTCGGGTTCCTCGCCCAGGACTCCCGCGCCGCCGGCCAGCACCTCACCGTCATCGACCGGATCCTCTCCGCCCGCGGCCTCGACACGGCCCTGCACCGGCTGCGGACGACCGAGGCGGAGATGGCCGACGCCGCCTCGCCCGCCGCCCTGGAGCGGGCGATGAGCGCCTACGCCCGCGCCGAGGCGGCCTTCCAGGCCGGCGGCGGATACGCCGCCGAGGCCGAGGCCGCCCGGGTGGCCGCCGGACTCGGCCTGCCCCACCGGGTCCTGAGCGAACCGGTCGGCACCCTGTCCGGCGGGCAACGACGCCGCGTCGAACTCGCACGCATCCTCTTCGCCGGGCAGCAGGGCGTCCTGTTGCTGGACGAGCCGACCAACCACCTGGACGCCGACGCGGTCGCCTGGCTGCGCACCTTCCTCCAGGCCCACACCGGTGGCCTGGTGGTGATCAGCCACGACACCTCGCTGCTGGCCGCCGTGGTCAACCGGGTCTTCCACCTGGACGCCACCCGCGCCACGATCGACATCCACAACACCGGCTGGGACACCTACCTCGCCCAGCGGCAGACGGACGAACGCCGCCGGGCCCGTGAGAGGACGAGCGCCGAGCGCAAGGCGGCCACCCTGCACGCGCAGGCCGACCGGATGAAGGCCCGCTCGGCGACCGCCGCCATGGCCAAGAGCATGGCCCGGCGCGCCGACCGGATGCTGGCCGGGCTGGAACCGGCCCGGCGCACGGAAAGGGTCGCCAGGATCCGGCTGCCCGAACCGGCCCCG
>NZ_JBHYMF010000346.1:0-3293 GCF_042742855.1 Streptomyces sp. NPDC058877
GCCGACGAGATCTTCGAACGCCTCGCCGGCTACCTGAACCGCCTGCCGAACCCCAAACCCTAGATATGCACCTCTTCCGAGACTCAGGACACTAGAAGACCGGTGAAGATCTTCCCGAGCGGTCGTGCCGCACTCCCCGGCGAGCGCACGACGACGGCCACGGCACGCCATCGCGCCGCCACCGGCCGAATGCGTCCGGCCGTGCGCTCCGGCCGCGCGGTGCACGCACCGGTGCTGGACGCCGCAGGGCGGGGAGGAAGGGCTCAGACGCCCAGGAGCGCGCGGAGGTGGGCACAGGCAGCCGCCTCGGTGGGGTGCACGGCGATCGGCTCGTACGCGCCCCGCTCGTAGACCCCGGTCTCCCAGCCGCCGCCGCGCCCCGTCCGCAGGTAGACGAAGTCGGTGGGGGTGGGGACCGGTTCGTGGACGCCTTCGATCCGGTAGTGGGCGGCGGGCACCCCGGCCTCGTGGAGCGCCCGCTCCAGTGCGCGGCGGTCGCTCACGCGGGGACGCGTGCCAAGTAGCCGTGATCGAGGAGCCACTTCACGTTGAGGCGCTGGCCCTCGCCGGGGTCCAGGAAGACCGGGTCCAGCTTGATCTGTCGGCCTCCACCCGGCTGTTCGAACCAGGGGGCGATGGATCCCTCCCAGACGACGAAGCCCTTCGTTACCTCGTACAGGTGGTAGTCGCAGGGGAAGCCGGGGTCACGGGTGTTGAGGTTCTGCGGGGGCAGGGCGCGCCGGGCGTACGCGTCGCCGGCCGGAGCCAGGTAGGAGCCGTACTCGGAGCCGAAGCGGTCCAACCGCTCTCCCGCGAGCAGGAGTTCGGGCTCCTTGTCGACGCGTCCGTTGACTTCGGCGAAGCCGTCGTTCGGCGGGTACTTCCAGCCGCCGCCGTCGGCCGGCCCCTCCCAGTACTTCTTGAGGAAGGCGTCGGGGGAGAGGTGCCCGGTGCGGTGGTAGCGGACGAGCAGTGGACCGACCGGTCGCTGCCGCTCCTTCGGCAGGAACTCGGGGCCGAGCCGCGCGTCGCCCTTGAACTCTCCGGTACAGGGGGCCGGAGGGGCGGCGGGGCGTTCGGCGGGGGCGGCCTGTGCCGAGGGGGTCGAGCCGAGGGCGACGGTGACTCCCATGGCGGCGAGGACGGCACGGATCCTGAGGGCGGTGCGGCTGCGCTCCACGCGGAAGCTCCCTGGGGTGGGAGGAACAAGGGCGTCGCACACGGTAGTGGATCACCAGCGGGGAGTGATCGATCGTGGCCGTGAATCGGCCAAGTGTCCCGGCGGGCTCCCCGGGCCCTTCGGGTTCCTCAGGCCTTCCGGAGTCCGCTCAGCAGGAGCTCGGCCAGCTGCTCGTACGCCTCGGCGTCGGCGAGTCCGGTGGCCGCGGCCACTTGTCGCCGTTGGATGCGGACCATCACCGAGGAGATGACGTCGGCGGCGAAGGCCACGTGCACCTCCCGGAAGGCGTCGGCCCGCACGCCCTCCTCGATCAATTGCTGCACCCGGCCCGCTGCCGCCCGGGTGTTGCGCTCGTACACCTCCGCCGCCGGCTCGAAGGCCGCCACGTCGTCGAAGAACTGCGGTGAGACGGGTGCCAGTTCGGCCGAAACGGCCCGCAGGTAAGCGGAGAGCCGCTCGGCGGGATCGGTTGCGGCGGCGAGCACCGCTTCGACCCGGCTCGTGGCGCGCCGGAAGAAGTGCACGACCGCCGCCCGCACCAGTTGTTCCTTGCTGCCGGCGAGGCCGTACAGGGTCCGCTTGGAGCAGTGGAGTCGTGCGGCGAGATCGTCGAGCGTCAGTCGGGCGAAGCCCTCGCCGACGAGGAGGGCGACGAGGTCCTCGAAGAGGGCCGAGCGGCGCGCCGCTCCGCGGCCCGTCAGCTTCGGGACGTCAGCGGCTGAGGTCTCGATCATCCCGCCAGTATTCCAGGCCGCCCCGGCGGGAGGTTGCGGCAGCTCCCTTCTGCGCTACTCTAAGTGGTACTGCAGTACCTTTCCCAGTACCACTTGCGCGCCGCTGGAGTCGCCATGGATGTCGACCGCCTGCTTCCCACCCCCGAGGCAGCGGATCTCATCGCCCTCACCCGGGAGATCGCCGACAAGGAACTCTCCCCGCGGGTGGACGAACACGAGGCCGCCGAGACCTATCCCGAAGGGCTCTTCGCCACCCTCGGCGAGACCGGACTCCTGGGCCTTCCGTACCCCGAGGAGTACGGCGGCGGGGGCCAGCCCTACGAGGTCTACCTCCAGGTCCTGGAGGAGCTCGCCGCGCGATGGGCCGCCGTCGCCGTCGCGACGAGCGTCCACACCCTCGCCTGCCACCCGCTCCACACCTTCGGCAACCCGGAGCAGAAGGAGCGGTGGCTGCCCGCGATGCTGGAGGGGCGGACCATCGGCGGCTACAGCCTCTCCGAGCCGCAGGCCGGCTCCGACGCCGCCGCCCTCACCTGCAAGGCCGAGCGCCTCGACGACGGCAGTGCCTATCGGGTCAGCGGCACCAAGGCGTGGATCACCCATGGCGGAAGGGCCGACTTCTACGCGCTCTTCGCCCGCACCGCACCCGGCAGCCATGGCATCTCCTGCTTCCTCGCCCCCGGCGAGACCGAGGGGCTGAGCTTCGGCGCCCCCGAGCGCAAGATGGGCCTCCAGGCCGTGCCGACGACGGCGGCCTACTGGGACGGGGCGCTCCTGGACGCCGACCGGCTGCTCGGGGACGAGGGGCAGGGCCTCCAGATCGCCTTCAGCGCCCTCGACAGCGGTCGCCTCGGCATTGCCGCCTGTGCCACGGGGCTCGCCCAGGCGGCCCTGGACGCCGCGGTCGCCTACGCCAACGAGCGCACGACCTTCGGCCGCAGGATCGTCGACCACCAGGGCCTCGGCTTCCTCCTCGCCGACATGGCCGCCGCCGTCGACGCGGCCCGTGCCACCTACCTGGACGCGGCCCGCCGGCGCGACCTTGGTCGCCCCTTCAGCCGCCAGGCCAGCGCGGCCAAGCTCATCGCCACCGATGCGGCCATGAGGGTCACCACGGACGCGGTCCAGGTGTTCGGCGGCTACGGCTACACCCGCGACTTCCCGGTGGAGCGCTACATGCGTGAGGCGAAGATCATGCAGATCTTCGAGGGTACGAACCAGATCCAGCGGCTGGTGATCAGCCGGCAGCTGTCGGCCACGTCGAAGTAGCAGGTCAAGAGGGGTCTAGTAGTGCTTGGTCAGGTCGTGTTTGGTGGTGCGTGTCCTTCGGGTTGTGTGTCGCGTTGTGGGTGTGTGACTCCGGACGAAATGGCTGCGGT
>NZ_JBHYMF010000347.1:0-3176 GCF_042742855.1 Streptomyces sp. NPDC058877
GTGCGGGACCACGGGCATGCCCGCGCGTCGCCCCCTCAGTACGCTCCCGGCCGGAAGGACTCCAGGGCCACCCGCAGGACTTCGCGCTGCTTGGGCCAGTCGGCCTCCGGGCCCGCGGCCAGGATCGCGTACTGGTGGCCGTCCCCGGCCGTGAAGGCCCGGTCGACGACCTTGCGACGACCTCCCTCGCGGTCGTACGCGTACACCAACTCGGCGGAGTCCGCCGGAGCTCCCGTCTCGTCGGCGACCGGGGCGAGGCTGATCTCCCGGTAGCCGGGCTTGCCGGCCCGCCCGTCCGCGGAGGTGCCGCGCAGCGCCTCGTACGGCGTCATGTCGGCTTCCTCGATGACGAAGACCTGGAGCAGGCTCCGGCCGTCCGGTGCGTTGTAGAACACGCCCTGATCGGACTCGGTGCGGTCCCAGCCCTCGGGGACGGCGATGGTGAAGCCCTTGAGGTCCTCCTGGACCCGGTAGCCGGCCGGGGGCGCCCCGTCCGTGGCGGTGGGCGTGTCGGAGGGGGACTCCGGGGGCAGGTCCGACGGGGACGGGGCCGTCGAACCGTCCGGCTCCGCGGGGGCGGAGACGGAGACCCCGGGGCCCGCAGCCGGGCCACCGCTCCCGTCCTCCCCGCCCCGGAGCAGCCAGACGCCGACCGAACCCACTGCCAGGACGGCCACCACCGTCCCGGCCACCAGCACGGCCCGCGACCGGGGCCGCCCGGCCGGCACGGGAGCCGCGGGCTGCGGCCAGCCGCCCGCACCGAACTGGGGCGGGGGGCCGGGTGCGTACGTCGGAGGAGGCGGCGGAGGGGCGACGGGGCCGCCCGCACCGACCGGCGGGTCCACCGGCGCGCTCCCCGCTCCCCCGGTCTCCCAACTCTGCGTCTCGTCGTTCCAGCGGGCCCCGCCCGCCGAACCGCCCCCGTACCCGCTCACCTCACCCTCCGAGCAGGGCGCCGACAGCCTGCCCCACGGCCACGCCCGAGGCGAGGAGCTCCGCCACCGCCCCCGCTTCCGCGAGTGCGCTGCGCAGGGCGGTCAGCCGGCCGGCGCTCGCCCGACCGGTGCCCTCGATCTCGTCCTCGACGTCGGAGAGTTCCGCATCGAGGGCGGCGGTCCGCTCCGAGGAGACGACGCCCTCCAGGTCGGCACGGAGCCGCCGGACGGCCTGGAGCAGCTCTTCCTGCTGCGCGTCGCGGGCCGGCGCGACACCGTGCACGGTGCTGGTGACGGTGTTGTGGTCGCCGATGGTGACGTTGCCGCTGGTGTTGGTGACGTGGATGCCGCCACGGTCACGGGAGTTGCCGTTCTCAGCCACGGTCGCCTCCGGTGGTCGAAGTGGTGAAGCTCTTGCTGGTGACGGTGTTGTGGTGGCCGATGGTGACGTTCCCCTTGGTGTTCTCGATGAACGTGCCGCCCTCGGCCACGTGGACGATCTTCTGCTCGAACTCGCCCGTCTCGTAACCGGCCTCGTGGAGCGCGGTCTTCACCCCGTTCGCGACCCGGTCCTGAATGCTCTTCAGGTAGCGGCTGACGTCCATGTCCTGGAAGAGGGAGGCCTCGTCGTCGGAGCCCAGCTCCCGAACCGAGATCCACGGCCCTTCGGGCAGGGCGTTGGCGTGGCCCGCGGTGAGCACCCGCCAGGAGTGGCCGAGCGAGCGCCAGAGCGTGGCGAGGGCGTGACCGACGGAGCGGGGGGTCCGGGCCAGCGCCCAGACGGCCTTGCCGAGGAAGTGGTTGTGCCGGTAGCGGTGGGCGTTCCGGTCTGCATGACGGTAGAGCTCCCGCACCGGCCGCAGGACGTGCGGGGCGACCTCCAGCATCAGCATGCCGCCCTGCGTGTGGACGCGGACGAAGACCGTGGTGACGATCTCTTCGCCCCAACCGCCGACCCGGACCCGGAGGAAGTGGCGACGGGTCTCGCCGCCCTCCTCGATGGAGCCCGCGCGGTGCGCCTCGAAGGCGCCGGGGGCGTACGGGGCGGCGGTGCGGGCCGGCAGGCCGTCGACCGGGAGGAAGACGACCTCGTCGATCTCCAGCTCGCGCAGCCGGTCCCGCACCGCCGCCTGGAGCTGGGGCGAGCCGTGCGGGGAGGGGATGCGCAGCGCCTCCAGGAGCGGGACGACGTGCCGCAGGACGGCGCCGTTGTCGAGCGGTTCGGGTGCCCGTCCGTCGAGGTCCTCCCGGGGACGGAGTTCGACCGAGAGCGACCAGGGCTCGTACGGGGTGCCGGCGCCGCAGAACGGGTCGGCGGCTCCGTACATGACGAGCCGGGCGTGCTGCTCGATCCGGATCCGGTCGCGCAGCCTGCGGAAGCGGGCGCCCTCGGCCCGCTCGGCGGGGTCGGAGCCCTGGTCGGCGAAGCGCTCCCGGGAGAGCTCCTCGGTGAGCGCCCGGGCGGACTGACCGCGCTGGGCCGCCACCGCCCAGGCCACGAGGAACGGCACGGCGAGGGTGATCCACGCCTCCAGGGTGCCGATGCCCCACACCTCCTGGACCGCGAGGCCGACCGGGAGGTCGAGGAAGTCGCCGCTCGACCCGGAGGGTCCGTCGAAGGGGCGGCCCGAGCCCGCGTCGCCGAACGCGAGGAAGAGGAGGAACAGGGCGGCCTGGAGGAGCGCGAGCCGCCCGTACCAGCGCAGTAGGAGGGCGGGCACCGAGCGGTAGAAGGGGGCGTCGGCGGCCGTGCCGCGCACCCAGCGGGCGAGGCCGAGGACCAGGAAGGGGGCGAGCAGGAGGACGACCAGGCCCTTGGTGAGGGGGATCGCGACGATCCAGAGGGCGAGGATGCCGGCGGCCCAGCCGAGTTCGACGCGGCGGGCGCGCAGGGCGTGGGCGAGCACGCGGCTCGCGTCATAGCCGAGGGAAGCGGCGGCGAAGCGCTCCTCGTGGACGTACAGCTCGTCGATGACCGCGTCGCGGTAGGTGTCGTCGAGGTACGCACCGGCGCAGAGGAGGCGGGTCGCCTCGCTGGCGGCGGGTAAGCGACGCGGGTCGACGACCGCAGGCCGACCACTCGGTTGTTGGGGCACGGACGACTGCGCCAAGACTCCCCCGATGGTGTGGAACTGTCCTTCTTCTTGGATCACTTGACCGAGAACCGGTGGGACAGCATAGGCGAGTCGGAGCTTCCGGCGACACGAAAAAACGGAGTCCCCGGGGCGTACGGACGTACGC
>NZ_JBHYMF010000348.1:0-3157 GCF_042742855.1 Streptomyces sp. NPDC058877
CAACTACACTCCCAAAATCCTCCGCCGCCGGTGAAGACATTAAATTGAACCACCGGCGGCACGCCGCAGCATCCGGCGGGCCCCCGGCCCGGCACCGCGCCCCAGTACCCCGCAGGAGTGCCGCACGCCGCTGTCCCCCGGCACCCCTCAGCCGCACCGCCGGCCGCGGCCCCTCGGCACCCCCCTGCTCCTCCGCGCGCGGACCGCACCGGACAGGTCCCGCTGCCGCCCGTGGGCACCTCGCCCGCCCCGGTCCCGGAGCACGGTTCCGGGACCGGGACGGCGACGCTCGCCGTCCTGCTCATCGGTCCCGCCGGCGCGGGCAAGACGACCGTCGCCCGGCACTGGGCGCAGCGCCGCCGCGTGCCCACCGCGCACATCAGCCTCGATGACGTCCGCGAGTGGGTCTGTTCCGGCTTCGCCGACCCGCAGTCCGGCTGGAACGAGCACTCCGAAGCGCAGTACCGACTCGCCCGCCGCACCTGCGGCTTCGCCGCCCGCAACTTCCTCGCCAACGGAATCTCCTGCATCCTGGACGACGCCGTCTTCCCCGACCGGCCCGTCGTGGGCCTCGGCGGCTGGAAGCGGCACGTCGGACCCGGTCTGCTGCCCGTCGTCCTGCTGCCCGGCCTGGAGGTCGTGCTGGAGCGCAATGCCGAGCGCAGTGGCAACCGACGCCTCTCGGACGAGGAGGTCGCCGCCATCCACGGCAGGATGGCCGGCTGGTACGGCTCGGGCCTGCCGATCATCGACAACTCCACCCACGACGTCGAGACCACCGCCCGGATGCTCGACGACGTCCTGGCCCGGGCGATCGCGAGTCCGCCCGCCTGGTGACCCGTGGTGGCCGTGCCCGGATGGTCGTCCTGAACAGGCCGCCGCGGCTGGCTGCTCGTAGGCTCGGAGCATGTCAGAGGTGTATGCGGACCGCCGGGTACGGCTGCGCGACCGGTGCGCGGCCGCAGGCAGCACGGCGGCCCTGGTCTCCCGCCCCGCCAACGTCCGTTACCTCGCCGGCGGCTCGCCGCCGGGCGCCGTGCTGCTCGTGGGCCCGGAGCCGGAGGCGGACGTCCTGCTCCGCCCCGTCGCACCCGGCGGCGAACCGGCCGACGGTCGGCTCGACGAGCTGCTCCGGCAGCAAGTCATGCCCACCGGGGGCGGAGACCCGGTGGTCACCGCCGTCGAGCTGGCCCATCGGGCCGGCGCCGATGCGCTCGCCGTCGAGGAGCACCACCTGACGGTGACCCGGCACCGGGCGATGGGCGCGGTCGCGCCCGGACCTCACCTCGCGGATCTGGCCTGTGCCGTGGAGCAGCTCAGGATCGTCAAGGACGAGGACGAGATCGCCTGCCTCCGCATCGCGGCGGAGATCGCCGACCAGGCCCTCGGCGAACTCCTGGAATCGATCCTCGTCGGGCGTACCGAGCGTCACCTAGCCCTGGAGCTGGAGCGGCGCCTCGTGGACCACGGTGCGGACGGGGCGGCCTTCCCCACCTCGGTGGCCACCGGCCCGCACTCGGGGCGCCGGCGGCACCGGCCGACCGACCGCCGGGTCGAGGAAGGCGATTTCCTCTCCGTCTGCCTCGGTGCCGACTACCGCGGCTACCGGTGCGAGATCGGCCGCACCTTCGTCATCGGCACCACTCCCGCCGACTGGCAGATCGAGTTGTACGAGCTCGTCTTCGCCGCTCAGCGGGCTGGCCGGGAGTCCCTCGCACCGGGTGCGGAGTACCGGGACGTGGACCGGGCGGCCCGCCAGATCCTGGACGCCGCGGGGCACGCGGAGGCCGCCGTGCCGCTCACCGGGCACGGGGTGGGGCTCGAAATCGACGAGGACCCGCAGCTCTCACCCTCGGCCATGGGTAAACTGGACGCTTGTGTGCCGGTCACCGTCGAACCGGGGGTCCACCTCCCGGGCCGGGGCGGGGTCCGGATCGATGACACGCTCGTCGTGCGCCAGGAGGCGGACGGCGGACCCGAGCTACTCACCATCACGACCAAGGAGTTGCTCGCGCTGTAAGGCGCGTACGCCTCCGAGGTCCCACGTCAGTCCAGGAGATTCCGCAACCGTGGCTTCCACGAACGACCTCAAGAACGGCATGGTGCTCAAGCTCGAAGGCGGCCAGCTCTGGTCCGTCGTCGAGTTCCAGCACGTCAAGCCCGGCAAGGGCCCGGCCTTCGTGCGCACCAAGCTCAAGAACGTGCTGTCCGGCAAGGTCGTCGACAAGACCTTCAACGCGGGTGTGAAGGTCGACACGGCCACCATCGACCGCCGTGACATGCAGTTCTCCTACATGGACGGCGACTACTTCGTCTTCATGGACATGGAGACGTACGACCAGCTGCACGTCGACCGCAAGGCCGTCGGCAACGCCGCCAACTTCCTGGTCGAGGGCTTCACCGCCTCCGTCGCGCAGCACGAGGGCGAGGTGCTCTACGTCGAGCTCCCCGCCGCCGTCGTACTGACGATCCAGCACACCGACCCCGGTGTCCAGGGTGACCGTTCCACCGGTGGCACCAAGCCCGCCACGCTGGAGACCGGCCACGAGATCCAGGTCCCGCTCTTCATCACCACCGGTGAGAAGATCAAGGTCGACACGCGCACGAGCGACTACCTCGGCCGGGTGAACGACTAACCGTGGCCGCTCGGAGCAAGGCCCGCAGGCGGGCCTTCCAGATCCTCTTCGAGGCCGACCAGCGCGGAGCTTCCGTCCAGGATGTCCTCGCGGACCAGGTCCGGCTCGCGCGGTCCGACGACCGTCAGCCGCCGGTCAACGAATTCACCATGCAGTTGGTCGAGGGGTACGCGGCCCATGTGGCGCGGATCGACGAGCTCATCGCGACCTATGCGGTGGACTGGGACCTCGACCGCATGCCCGTTGCCGACCGGAACATCGTGCGCCTCGGCGCGTACGAGGTGATCTGGGAGGACGGCACGCCCGACGCGGTGGCGATCGACGAGGCGGTGCAGCTCGCCAAGGAGTTCTCCACCGACGAATCCCCGACCTTCGTCAACGGTCTGCTGGCGCGCTTCAAGGACTTGAAGCCGCGCCTGCGTCGGGACGCCGACGCGGACGCCTGAGTCCGCAGGAAGCGTCCCCGGCGGTCGATGGGGCTCGTGGCACCGTGTGTGCCGCGGGCCCCATCGGCGTTGGTC
>NZ_JBHYMF010000349.1:0-3154 GCF_042742855.1 Streptomyces sp. NPDC058877
AGCTGCAGACCCTCCTCGCCACCTGGACCGGCGCCTGCCCCACCTGCCACCGCGACATACCAAGCACCACACCAACCTGACCAAGCACTACTAGGGGAGCGGAGGTCAACCCTGAGACTTGGCGGCCGGGCGCTTCAAATGGCGCCTGGAACGCCGTTTGGGAGAAATTTGGGAGATCAAGTTTTCAACTTCTTCTCCCGAGGGGATCGGCCCGAACTCGCGGGAGTCGATCACCGGCTTCACGGACCGCCACCACATGCGCTCAAGGGCCTTGGCGATGCTGAGCTCCGCACCGAGCGTCGCGTGGGAGTGCGCCCCCGCGACGCTCGTGTCCCGTCCGCTCCTCGGCGGCCACCCCCGGGTGGTCGTCCCCGTCCGACTGGAGCGGCCGTGCCGACCCGGTCCGGGAGCACGTCGACGGCACCACCGGCGTGCAGCGGCGGATCATGTTGCCCTGCTCCTTGTGGCTGACGTGGTCGGGGTGCAGGCGGTCTCGACGTCGTTCGCCGCGGCCGGGGCGCCGGCCTGGTGGCGCCCCTTCGCGGTCAGGTGCGGGGAAGGAGCGCCGCGGACGATCGCGTCGTGGACCCGCGGCGGGCAGGGGCTGCGCAGGTAGGGGTAGGGCTCCAGGGGCCGGGTGCTTTTCCCGACCGGCTCGATGTGGCCGTAGAGCTCGTCCTCGGTCGGGTCGAGGTCGGCGGACGGGGTGCCGCATCCGGCCCGCGCAGGGCTCAGGAGACGGCCACCCGGTAGTCCGAACGGGCCGCGACCAACGTGCCCAGCAGCTGCAGTGCCGTCTCCGACGGGGAATCCGGCTCGACGGTGAAGGCCACCAGCATGAGCTCCGGTTCCTCGGTGCGCAGCACCTCCTGGAAGAGCGTCAGGCCGCCCACCTGTGGGTGGTGCAGCACATTGGTGAACGAGTCGCAGTTGGCCACCGAGTGGTCCTCCCACAGTGCGGTGAACTCGGGGCTGGAGCAAAGCAGTTCATCGACCAGCGCGCGCACCCTGCTGTCGGTCGGGAACCGTGCCGCCACCATCCGCAGGTGCGCGACGACGGACCTGGCCTTGACCTCCCAGTTGGTGAACAGCGCCCGGGTCGGTGGGTCGAGGAAGATCGCCCTGGTCATGTTGGGCAGGCCCGCCAGGTGTTGCCCGAACACCGCGTGCGCCAGCGGGTTCCAGGCCAGCACGTCGGACGTCGGGGAGAGCACCATCACCGGCACGTCGCCCATCATCGCCATTAATCGCTTCAAGCCGACGGGCAGTTGCCAGGTCGTCCCGGCCGCGCGGCCGGCCCCCGACCGGTTCGGGCGGGCGAGCGCCACCAGGTGCGCGTGCTCGGCGTCGTCCAGGCGCAGCGCCCGGGCCAGCGAGTCGAGGACGGCGTCGGAGACGTTCTGCCCGAGCCCCTGCTCCAGCCGGGCGTAGTAGGAGACGCTGACGCCGGCCAGCTGGGCGAGCTCCTCCCTGCGCAGGCCCGGTACCCGCCGGCGTTCTCCGTAGCATCCGAGTCCGACCTCTGCCGGATTCAGCTTGGCCCGACGGGACTTGAGGAATTTCCCGAGCTCACCCATGCCCTCATTATGCTGAAGCTGGGACTGCCAAGCCTAGCCTTCGCAGTGGGACGCACAGCAGGTGTCTGGCTAGCCGGCAGGTGATCTCCCACGCTTGCTGGCATGACCACGCTTCCCGACTCGCGGAACCGCATGAGCACCCGGCTCAGATTGACCTTGTTCGTCCTGCTGGGCGCGCAGTTCATGCTGTCCGTCGACTTCTCCATCCTCAACGTCGCACTCCCGCAGATCGGTTCCGGGGTCGGGCTGTCCTCCGACGACCTGCCCTGGGTGGCGGCGGCCTACGCGTTGCCCGCCGCGGGCTTCACCCTCCTGTTCGGCCGGATCGCCGACCTGTTCGGCCGCCGCCGCCTGTTCCTCGCGGGCATCACGCTGCTCATCGTCGCCTCGGTGCTCGGCGGCGTCGCGGACAGCGGAGGCCCGCTGCTCACCGCGCGCGTCCTGCAGGGCCTGTCGACCGCGATGGCCGCCCCGGCGGCACTCTCCCTGCTGACCACCTCGTTCTCCGAGGGCGCCATGCGGGAGCGGGTGCTCGGCCTGAACGGCGCCCTGCTGTCCGGCGGATTCACCGTGGGCGCCCTGGTCGGCGGCACCCTGGTCGGCCTGCTCAGCTGGCGCTGGGCGTTCCTGATCAACGTCCCGGTGGCCATCGCGATCCTGATCGCGACCCCGCGACTGATAGCCGACAGCCGGGCCCCGGAGAAGGTCCGGCTCGACGTGCCCGGCGCCGTCTCGGTCACGGCCGGCCTCCTCGCCTTCACCTACGGCATCATCGACAAGAGCTTCCTCATCGCCGCCGTCGGCGTCGTGCTGCTCGGCGTGTTCTGGGCGATCGAACTGCGCGCCCCCGCACCACTCGCCTCCGTCCGGATCCTCAAGCGCCCCACCGTGAAGTGGGGCAACTTCGCCGGACTCGTCGTGTTCGCGATGGAGAGCGCGCTGATCTTCCTGATGACCCTGTACCTGCAGGAAGTGCTGCACTTCGCCCCGCTGACCGCCGGCCTGATCTTCGGCGTCCCCGGCCTCGCCGCCGTTGCCGCCGGCGTCATCGCGGGCCGGGCCATCGGCCGGTTCGGCACCCGGACCGTCCTGACCGTCGGCATGTCGGTGCAGGGCCTCGCCACCGCCCCGCTGATCCTGCTCGGCACCGACCGGGTCATGCTGGTGGTGCTGCTCCCCGCCCTGTTCATCAGCTTCTTCGGACACGTCACCTCCATCGTCGCCTACACCGTGACCGCGACCTCCGGCCTGCCGGACTCCGAGCAGGGCCTCGCGACCGGCCTCGCCGCGCTCAGCCAGCAGGTGGCCGTCACGATCGGCATCCCGATCCTCGGCGCCGTCGCCGCCACCCGCGTCGTGCAACTGGACGGCATCCGGCTCGCGGTCGCGGTCGACGTGATCGTGACCCTGCTCGCGGTCGGTCTCGTCTGGGTGGGCCTGCGTGCCCGCTCCGAAGCGCCGCCGCAGCCCGTCACCGACCCGCAGGTCGATGTCGGCGAGCAGGCCGCGACCCACTGAGCGGTCGGCCCGCCGAACAAGGCAGCCAGGAAGAAGATGCCCGGGTCCGTTCCCGGGAC
>NZ_JBHYMF010000350.1:0-3115 GCF_042742855.1 Streptomyces sp. NPDC058877
AGGCCGCCCGTCCCGCGACAGACGCGGAGCGGGCGGCCTCGGGTTTCACCGGGCCCTGCTCGATCAGCCGGGCACGGTGCACTCGAAGGCGTGGAGGTAGGCGTTGACCGGGCGGATCTCGTCGATGACGAGGCCCGCCCCCGTCAGCCGGTCCACCATGCTCTGCCGGGTGTGCTTCGCACCGCCGACGTTGAGCAGGAGCAGCAGGTCCATCGCTGTGGTGAAGCGCATCGAGGGAGTGTCGTCCACGAGGTTCTCGATGACGATGACCCTGGCCCCGGGCCGAGCGACCCCGCGGATGTTCGCCAAGGTCCGGCGGGTGCTTTCGTCGTCCCACTCCAGGATGTTCTTGATGACGTAGACGTCGGCCCGGACCGGAATGTCCTCGCGGCAGTCCCCGGGCTCGATGCGCACCCGGGAGGACAGGGTGCCGCCTTCCCGCAGCCGTGGATCGGCGTTCGCCACCACCGCCGGGAGGTCGAGCAGGGTGCCGTGCAGTTCGGGGTGCTTCTCCAGCAGGCTCGCCAGGACGTGTCCCTGACCGCCGCCGATGTCCGCGACCGAGGACGCGCCGCGCAGGTCGAGCAGTTCGGCGACGTCCTGCGCCGACTGCCGGCTCGACGTCGTCATGGCCCGGTTGAACACGTGGGCGGACTCGGGTGCCTCCTCGTTGAGGTACGAGAAGAACTCGCGGTCGTACACGTCCTCGAAGACGTTGCGGCCGGAGCGCACCGCCTCGTCGAGCTTGGGCCAGACGTCCCAGGTCCAGGGCTCGGTGCACCACAGCGCGATGTAGCGCAGGCTGTGCGGATCGTCCTCGCGCAGCAGGCGGGACATCTCGGTGTGCGCGAAGGAGCCGTCGGGCTGCTCGGCGAAGATGCCCTGGCAGGAGAGGGCGCGCAGCAGCCGGCGCAGGGTGTGGGGTTCGGTCTTCACCGCGGTCGCGAGGTCCTCCGCCGCCATGGGCGCGTCGCCGAGGGCGTCGGCCACGCCCAGGCGGGCCGCCGCGCGCACGGCGGCGGCCGTTGCCGCGCCGAAGACGAGTTCGCGCAGTCGCATGGGAGGCGGGGGGACGGAATCGACGGTCGTCATCTGTTCGCCTTGCCTTTGCTGTCGTGCCGCACGGGCCGTTTCGCCGTACGGGTGGGGGAGGGAAGCGCCGGGGCCTCGGGTCAGCACAGACCCGCGGGCTCGGAGACGCCGCAGGTGTTGCCGCGGAAGGTGTTGCCCGTGCCGGCGTCCCGGTTGGCCAGGTCGGCGCCGCCGTTGCGCAGCACCGTGTTGTCGCGGATCTCGTTGCGCTCGTTGTGGACGCCCACGAAGCTCTTGAAGAGCACGATGCCGCCGGACAGCGGCGAGGCGCCCACGTTGTCCACGACCCGGTTGTGGGCGACGAGGGTTTCCTCGGCGCCGGTGAGGACGATGCCCGAGCCCTGGAGGAAGGGCAGACGGGGGGTCTTGGGGCACAGCTTGTTGTTGTCGTGGACGTGGTTCCAGCGCAAGCGCATGGCTCCGGCGCGCGGTGCGGACTCGTCGCCCACCACGAACACGGCGGCACAGTTGCCCGTCGCCTCGTTGCGGTCGACGGTCAGGTTGCGCACGCGCCGCACCGTGATCCCGATCCGGTTGCCGGACACCCGGTTGTGACTGATGACCGTGCCCCCGGTGTCGGTGGCGCCGGCCTCTTCGGAGACGGTGTTGGCCACGAACAGGCCGGCGTCCCCGTTGTTGCGGGCGGTGTTGTGCCGTAGCACGCTGCGCACGGACCGCTCCTGGGCGATGCCCCAGGTGCCGTTGGACTCGGCGGTCACCCGCTGCACCTCCAGGCGATCGGTCCACCGGGCCCACAGGCCGTTCTTGGCGAAGCCCCTGAGGGTCAGCGAGCGCACCCGCACGCCTTCGACGGGACGCTCCTCGCTGCCGGTCACGCAGATTCCGTTGCCCGCCTCGGCGCACGGGTCGTCGCCGGGGCTGACGGCGGGCACGATGACGGTGGGAAAGACGGTCGAACCACGCAGCGTCAGGTGCGAGGTGGTGATGCGGACGCTTTCGCGGTAGGTGCCGGGGGAGAGGACGATGGTGTCGCCGGGGCGCGCGGCGTCCACGGCCTTCTGGATCGATTCACCGGGTTTCACCCGGTGCACCGACGAACTGGCGGACGCGGGTACGGCGGCGCCGACCCCCGTGGCCGCCAGCGTCGCGGTGCACGCCAGGAGGGCGATCTGTCGTTTCGTCATATGGCGAAGCTATGAGGGCGTGTTCCGGCCCGCCACCGCTGATCCCCCGGGTGGGCAGGGGCCGACCGGGCCCTTCTCGACCCCACTTCCTTTGCGCGCGGACGGCCGGATCACCCTCGGGGTGGCGTCCCGTCGCGGTGACCTGCGGTGACGGGGCGAGTGGCGGAGCGTGCCGCCGCGGCCGTGGGGCCGACCGGCGGGCGCCCGAACGTGCGCCCCGTGTTGCGGCGCTGAGGGACCGGCCTTTGCCTCGTGCACGGAGCACAGCACAGGTGCCGTGCGAAGAAGCCGGCCGGAAAGCTCCACCGAAGGAGAGAAGCATGCGTCGCGCCCGTACCGGTCTCCAGGTCACCCTGATCGTCGGTGCCGTCGTCCTGTCCGCCCCCGCGGCCCTCGCCGCCCCGGGGGGACCCTCCGGGGACGTCCGCGTCACCCCGCGGCACGCAACCCCCGGCACCACCGTCACCGTCCGTACGACCGCTTGTGGAAAGGAGACCTACGGGAAGGGCGAATCCGAGGTCGGAGGCAAGTTCCACCTGTTCCAGGGCGACCGCCCCGGTGTCCTGGTGGGCGAGTTCCAGGTCCCCGACGATGCCGCGTCCGGGATGGACACGGTGACCCTGAAGTGTCCGCCGCGGATCAAGCAGACCGTCACCTACCGCATCTCCGGACTGCCGAACGGCGCCGTCGAGGCCGGCTTCGGCTGGGCCGCGGAGGCCGCGGGGGAGACCGGTGCGGGCGCCGCGAGCACGGGGATCGTCCTGGGGGGCACGGCCCTGATCGGCGGAGCCGTTGCGGTCGGGGCGGTCCGGATGCGCCGGCGCTCTCCTGGAGGCCGTACGGCGGAGTGACGGACGGCGGCCGGGGCGGTCACGGCG
>NZ_JBHYMF010000351.1:0-3029 GCF_042742855.1 Streptomyces sp. NPDC058877
GATCCGCGGGGCGCCCCTCCTACCATGTGCGGCGGACGGCTCAGGCCGACTTCTCGTGCCTGCCGTCGTTCTTCACGATCCGCGGGACCAGCGTCGGATTGACGTTGTTGCGGACCACATCGGCGGTGATGACCACGCGGGCCACGTCCTTGCGGGACGGGACCTCGTACATCACCGACTGGAGGACCTCCTCCATGATGGCGCGCAGGCCGCGCGCGCCGGTGCCGCGGAGGATCGCCTGGTCGGCGATGGCCTCCAGGGCCGGGCGGTCGAAGTCCAGCTCCACGCCGTCGAGTTCGAAGAGGCGCTGGTACTGCTTCACCAGTGCGTTGCGCGGCTCGACCAGGATCTTCAGCAGGGCTTCGCGGTCGAGGTTGTGGACCGAGGTGATGACGGGGAGGCGGCCGATGAACTCGGGGATCATCCCGAACTTCACCAGGTCCTCCGGCATGACCTCCTGGAACTGGTCGCTCGCCTCGATCTCGCGCTTGGAGCGGATGGTCGCCCCGAAACCGATGCCCTTGGCTCCCGCCCGCGACTCGATGATCTTCTCCAGACCGGCGAAGGCGCCGCCCACGATGAAGAGCACATTGGTCGTGTCGATCTGGATGAACTCCTGGTGCGGGTGCTTCCGGCCGCCCTGCGGAGGCACGGAGGCGGTGGTGCCCTCCAGGATCTTCAGCAGGGCCTGCTGCACGCCCTCGCCGGAGACGTCACGCGTGATCGACGGGTTTTCGCTCTTACGGGCGACCTTGTCGATCTCGTCGATGTAGATGATCCCGGTCTCGGCCTTCTTGACGTCGTAGTCGGCGGCCTGGATCAACTTGAGCAGGATGTTCTCGACGTCCTCGCCGACGTAGCCGGCCTCCGTCAGCGCCGTTGCGTCGGCGATGGCGAACGGAACGTTGAGCATGCGGGCCAGGGTCTGCGCGAGCAGCGTCTTCCCGGAACCCGTGGGGCCGAGCAGCAGAATGTTGGACTTCGCCAGTTCGATGGCGTCGTCACGGCCCTGCGCGCCGCCGTTCTCGCCGGCCTGGACGCGCTTGTAGTGGTTGTACACCGCGACGGACAGGGCCTTCTTCGCGGGCTCCTGCCCGACGACGTAGCCCTCGAGGAACTCGTAGATCTCGCGGGGCTTGGGAAGTTCCTCCCAGCGCACCTCGCTCGTCTCCGCGAGTTCTTCCTCGATGATCTCGTTGCAGAGGTCGATGCACTCGTCGCAGATGTACACACCGGGTCCCGCGATGAGCTTCTTCACCTGCTTCTGGCTCTTTCCGCAGAACGAGCACTTGAGCAGATCGCCGCCATCACCGATGCGTGCCACGAGGTGCTTCCCCTTCGCCTGGGAGCGCTTGGTTCAGCGACTCCTGGTGCCTCATATTCGACGGTACCTTGCCGGGCCCCCCGTTCGGGCCCCCCTTGGCGTGGTTGGCATGGTCGCAATTCGGCCACGCCAACCACGGCGAGGGAAGGTCGAGCGTCAGGCTGCCGCGGCGGCCGTGCTCTTGCGGGTCGAGACGATCTGGTCGATCAGGCCGTACGCGAGGGCGTCCTCGGCGGTCAGGATCTTGTCGCGCTCGATGTCGTCGCGGATCTTCTCGATCGGGGTCGAGGAGTGCTTGGCCAGCATTTCTTCCAGCTGGCTGCGCATCCGCAGGATCTCGTTGGCCGCGATCTCCAGGTCGGAGAGCTGCTCACGACCGGTGCCGCCCGAGGGCTGGTGGATCAGCACGCGGGCGTTCGGCAGGGCCATCCGCTTGCCGGGGGTGCCGGCGGCGAGCAGCACGGCCGCGGCAGAGGCCGCCTGGCCCATGCAGACCGTCTGGATGTCCGGCTTCACGAACTGCATGGTGTCGTAGATCGCCGTCAGCGCGGTGAAGGAGCCACCGGGGCTGTTGATGTAGATCGAGATGTCGCGGTCCGGATCCATCGACTCCAGGCACAGCAGCTGCGCCATGACGTCGTTGGCCGAGGCGTCGTCGATCTGCACGCCGAGGAAGATCACGCGCTCCTCGAAGAGCTTCGCGTACGGGTCGTACTCGCGCACGCCCTGCGAGGTGCGCTCGACGAAGCGCGGCACGACGTAGCGGTTGTCCATCGGCGCGCCGGTGTAGAGGCCGCTCGGGGAGAGGTTGTTCTGCATCTGGGTGTTCACCGTCCTGGTGGCGTTCGGCGGGGGGCTGGGGCTCTTCGGCGGGCTGCCGGCGCTCAGGCGCCCGTGCCGCCGCCGCCCGGAACACCCGCGGCGTGCGTGATGATGTCGTCGATGAGGCCGTACTCCTTGGCCTCCTCCGCGGTGAACCAGCGGTCGCGGTCGCCGTCACGGATGATCGCTTCGACGGTCTGGCCGGAGTGGTGCGCGGTGATCTCGGCCATGCGCTTCTTCGTGCGCAGCAGGTACTCGGCCTGGATCTTGATGTCGGAGGCGGTGCCGCCGATGCCGGCGGAGCCCTGGTGCATCAGGATGTCGGTGTTCGGCAGCGCGAAGCGCTTGCCGGGGGTGCCGGCGGTGAGCAGGAACTGGCCCATGGAGGCCGCCATGCCCATACCGATGGTGACGACGTCGTTCGGGATGAACTGCATGGTGTCGTAGACCGCCATGCCGGCCGTCACCGAGCCGCCGGGGCTGTTGATGTACAGGTAGATGTCCTTCTCCGGCTCGGCGGCCAGCAGGAGCATCTGGGCGGTGATCTTGTTGGCGATCTCGTCGTCGACCTGCTGGCCGAGGAAGACGATGCGCTCGCCGAGCAGCCGGTTGTAGACATGGTCGCCGAGGCCGCCACCGATGGACGGCTCACCCGCGGCGTAAGGCTTCAGATTCGTCACGTATCCACCTGCTCGTCTCCGACGGCCCCGGGCCGTCTCCGCGTCTCGTTCTGAGGGCAGTGCCCCCGTATTCATGGACCCTAACGCGCAGGTAGGACAACGCCATCCCGGTTCCCGAACTGTTCGCTGGGAGCGCAAGGTAGTTGGGGGCGTGTGAGCGGGGCCGGACACGTCCACGGGCCCGTGCGCACGACTGTGCGCAC
>NZ_JBHYMF010000352.1:0-3027 GCF_042742855.1 Streptomyces sp. NPDC058877
GCCCTCATGCACGCCCGGGTGCGGTCAGCGCCGCGGCACCGGCTGCCCGCTCGCCCCGTCGACCACGGTCCTGGACCCCAAGGGGCCGTCGAGCGGCACCGTCTTGGTGACCTCCACCGCCATGGCCACGCAGGCCCTGCCCGGGTCGATGGGCTCCTCCGTCACGCGGACCGTCACCCGCTCCTGGGTCTCCCGCGCCGTGACCGTGTACGTGCTGCACACCCCGCCCCAGAAGGTGACGGTCAGCTTCCGGCCGTCCCCCTCCGTCCGGTACGACTCGACCTGCCGGACCGGCGCCGTGCCCTCGGCCGGCGGTGACGGCTTCACCGACGGTGCCAGGTGCTCCGGCGCCACCGCCGTCTTCGTCACCGTGTACGGGGGCCCGTCCACGGGGTCCGCCGTGAACAGCCACGCCGGTACGAGCAGCCGCTCGCCCGCGACGTCGTGCGCGGCCAGACCGAAGACCGCGGCCGTCACCGGCACCTGCCTCGGCTGCGCCGGTTCCGCGATCTGCTGACAGGGCGTGCCCTTGGGCTCCGACGGGCCGCCTTCCGTTCCGACGCCGTCCGTGCCCGCCGGCGGATCGGTCGCGCAATCGACCACCCCGGACGGATCGATCGCCCTCGCGTCCTCGTTGAGGGCCGCGAGCGCCTGCTCGGCTCCGATCACCGGATGGTCGTCGCCCTTCACCGGCTGCTTGAGCGTGCCGCTCCCGGCGACCGGCCGACCGTCCGGGCCGATGTGCAGCCCCGTCGACCAGCCGTAGGTCGGCAACCCGTCCACCACCGGATCAGCGTTGACCACCCGCACCGACCCGTTCATCACCTGGGTCGCGGTCAGCTTCGCGTCGTCCTGACCGAGCGCCTTCAGGACGGGCACCGCCGCGGCCTTCGCCGCCGCCTCGCTCACCGGAGAACCGCTCGGCAGGGGCTTCCCCTCGCCCGGTGGCGGACAGGCCTTGCCCTTGAGGCAGGAGTCGCCCACCGGGGCGCCGTCGTACCAGGTGTACGTCCAATTGCCGGGGGCCGCCTTCGCCACGTCCAGACGGGGCCCCTGGCCGTCCTTTTCGGGGCGGATCGTCCACACGTCCCCGATCAGCACCGGCCGGCCCTCGAACCCGAGCGCCTCGGCCAGCCTGGTCACCTCCGCCGAGGTGACCAGGCCCTCGGGCCGGTGGACCGCGGCCGAGGAGGGCCCCTGGGGGAGTGGGCCCTTGGACTGGTAGACCGTCCCGGTCGGGCCGCCGCCCGGGTCCGGCTCTCCGGGAGCGATCCCGGGACCGCCGTCGGCGGCCCCGGGGCCCAGCGGCAGGGGCGAACCCGCGACGGCGGCACCCTCGGCCGCCCCGATCGGCGTCGCCTTCGCGTCCGCCCCGCCCCCGCCGGACCCCGTGGCCGCGACGGCGAGGTAGACGCCGCCGCCACCGGCGAGCAGCACGCCCGCCGCCACCGAGGCAGCGAGGACGTTCCGTCGCCTCCGCACGTTCTCCGTACCGCTCACCGCAACACTCCCTCATCTCGACCGGACGCCGATGGGACGGAGCGGAGGGGCGAACGGTTCCCGTCCGTCAGCCGCCGTACTCGACGGTGGCGTCGATCAGCCGGGCCGAGGCCGCGGGCACGACCACTCCGTGGATCGACGCGGGGGAGACCGGTGCGGGCGCGGGCGGGACCGGAGCGACCCAGTGGGGGGCCATCCGAACGCCGTCCCCGCGCAGCTGGGCGAGGCTCAGGTCGGACTCGTGACGCTCACCAGGAGCGGGATGCGAGGTCATGGCCGCACCGTATGCACCGCACCACTCCGGAGAAAAGGCCTACTCTGGGGTAGTTTCCACTGTTCGGCAGCGCACCCCCCAACGGGTAGCGTGAAGGGTCGACCGCTCGTCACCCGCCACCACCCTTCGTCCGAGCGCCTCGTGCGCCCCTATCGCATCCCGCAGGAGCACCCCGCCGTGCGTATCGCAGTCACCGGCTCCATCGCCACCGACCACCTCATGACCTTCCCCGGCCGGTTCGCCGACCAGCTCGTGGCCGACCAGCTCCACACGGTGTCCCTCTCCTTCCTCGTCGACAACCTCGACGTCCGCCGGGGCGGCGTCGGCCCGAACATCTGCTTCGGCATGGGTCAGCTCGGCGGCAACCCGATCCTGGTCGGCGCGGCCGGGTACGACTTCGACGAGTACCGAGCCTGGCTCGACCGCCACGGCGTCGACACCGGCTCGGTCCGCATCTCCGAGGTGCTGCACACCGCCCGCTTCGTCTGCACCACGGACAAGGACCACAACCAGATCGGCTCCTTCTACACCGGCGCCATGAGCGAGGCCCGGCTGATCGAGCTGAAGGCCGTCGCCGACCGGGTCGGGGGGCTGGACCTAGTCCTGATCGGAGCCGACGACCCCGAGGCGATGCTCCGGCACACCGAGGAGTGCAAGGCGCGCGAGATCCCCTTCGCGGCGGACTTCTCGCAGCAGATCGCACGCATGGACGGAGAGGAGATCCGCACCCTCCTCGACGGTGCGACCTACCTCTTCTCCAACGAGTACGAGAAGGGCCTGATCGAGTCCAAGACGGGCTGGACCGACGAGGAGATCCTCTCCCGCGTCGGCCACCGGGTCACCACCCTCGGCTCCCGCGGGGTCCGCATCGAGCGGGTCGGCGAGACCCCGATCGAGGTCGGCTGCCCCGAGGAGACGGCCAAGGTCGACCCCACCGGCGTCGGCGACGCCTTCCGCGCGGGCTTCCTCACGGGCCTGTCCTGGGGCGTCGGGCACACCCGTGCGGCGCAGGTCGGCTGCATGCTGGCGACGCTGGTGATCGAGACCCTGGGCACCCAGGAGTACACGATGCGGCGGGCCCACTTCATGGAGCGCTTCACCAAGGCGTACGGCGAGGAAGCCGCCGCGGACGTCCGCGCCCACCTGTCCTGACCCCGGTGGCGCCGCCCCGGCCCGGCCCCGTGCCCGGGCGTCCCAGGTGTACGCCGCAGTCGACCAGACCCTGGCCGTGGCATCCGGCACCACCGAGAAGG
>NZ_JBHYMF010000353.1:0-2996 GCF_042742855.1 Streptomyces sp. NPDC058877
GCGGTGGAGTGCGGGTGCGGCAGGCCGGCGGGGCGCCGCACCCGCGGGCACGGCCCCACCGGTGCCGGGCCGGTCGTCGGAGCCGGCCATGCGGCGGGCGAGGGACGCTGCCGTCGGGTTGCGGAAGACGTCCCGCAGGGTGAGGTCCTGGCCGAACTCCGTACGGATCCGGTTGAGCAGCCTGACCGCGAGGAGCGAGTGCCCGCCCGACTTGAAGAAGTTGTCGTCCCTGCCGATCGCGCGGCCTCCGAGGATGTCCCGGAAGACCCGGAGGAGGTGTTCCTCACGGCTGTCCGGGGCGGTGTCGGTGCTCCGGGCTCCTCCCTCGGGAAGGGAACCGGCGTGTTCGCCGGACGCGGGCAGTCGGGGTACGACGAGGACGCGGGCCGGGGCCAGGTATTCGGGCAGCTTCTCGGCCGCCCACCCGCGCAGCGTCGTCTCGTCGGCGCCGTCCGGGCCGGGGGTGACGTAGGCGTGGAGCCGGTCGTCACGGACGACGACGGACGCTCCGGTCACGTCGGGGTGCCCGACGAGCACCTCTTCGACCCGTCCGGGCTCCACGGGGTAGCCGTTCACCGTGAGGGTGGCGACGGGCCGCAGGGTGCCGTCGGACAGGGCGTACGCCCTCCGGCCGGTGGCGCGCAGTCCGCCGCCGGGGATCCGTTCGTGGACGTCGCCGGGCACCCGCACCGGCACGGGCCGTCCCCGGTCGTCCCGGACGGTCTCCGGGCCCTCGGGGGCCGTCGGGCCGTACGGTGCCGCGGAGAGCGGGAGGGAGGGGGTGGCGGCAAACGCGTCGAGGGTCTCGACCAGTCGCCGGGCCAGGAGCGCGGCGGTGTCCGCGTCGTAGAGGGCGGTGGCGTATTCCAGGGCGCCGCTCAGGCCGGCCGGCGCTCCGTCCGCGTCGACGAGCTCGGTGAGTGCGAAGGTGAGGTCGGTCTTGGCTCCTTCGGCGCTGAACGCGACCGGTTCTCCGTCGAACACGGACGGGGATCCTGAACCGGCGGCTGCCGCGTGCACCTGCAGCATCACCTGGACGAGCGGGGCGTGGGCGGCGGAGCGGTGCGGGCTGAGGTGTTCGACGAGCCGGTCGAAGGGGAGGTCCTGATGGCTGTAGGCAGCGAGCCCCGTCTCACGGACGCGGCGGACGAGCTCGGTGAAGGAGGGGTCGTCGGAGGTGTCGGTGCGCAGCACCAGGGTGTTGACGAAGAAGCCGACGAGCGGGTGGAGGGCGTCGTCCGCGCGGCCGGCGACGGTGGTGCCGATGGCGATGTCGGTGCCCGCGCCGTGTCGGGTGAGGAGCGAGGCGAGGGCTGCCTGCACGACCATGAAGAGGGTGGCACCGGCGTCCCGGGCGCAGCGCAGCAGGGCCCGGTGGGTGGTGGCGCTCACCGTGAACGGGGTGAGGGCGCCGGCGCCGTCGCTCTCGGCGGGACGGGGCCGGTCGGTGGGCAGGGCGAGCAGGGGCGGCAGCCCGTCCAGGGCGCTGTTCCAGTGGGCGAGCTGTGCGTCGGCGAGGCCGTGTGGACCGTCGAGGAGTTCGTGCTGCCAGAGGGTGTAGTCGGTGTACTGGACGGGCAGCGGCTCCCAGTCGGGGGCGCGGCCCCCGCTCCTGGCCCGGTAGGCGGTGTCGAGGTCGGCGAGCAGACAGCCGGTGGACCAGCCGTCGCCGGCGATGTGGTGGAGCAGGAGCACCACGACCTGGCCGCCGTCGTCTCCCGTCAGCAACCAAGCCCGGAAGGGGATTTCGGCAGCGAGGTCGAAGACGTGCCCGGCGGCGGCGTCAACGGCCGTGCGCAGGGCGTCGGGTCCGACGGTCCGGATCTGTTGGAGCACGGGTGCCACGCCGTTCAGCACCTGCTGGTACGGCTCGCCGTCCGTCGTCCGGTAGACGGTGCGCAGCACTTCGTGGCGGGCGGTGACGTCGGCGAGGGCGAGGGCCAGCGCCGCCGCTTCGACCGGACGGCGCAGCCGGGTGACGACGGGGATGTTGTAGGTGGCGCTCGGCCCTTCGAGCCGGTCGAGGAACCAGAGTCGGAGTTGGGCGGCGGAGAGGGGGACGCGTGCGGGGCGCAGCTCCTGGGGGACGGGGCGCAGCGGGGGGCGGGCCGGTCCGTTCCCCTGCTCGCCGAGGCGGCGGAGGAGCCGTCGGGGCGTGGGGGCGAGGAAGACGTCGCGGATCGCGGCCTGGAGCCCGAGCGCCCCGCGGATGCGGTTGGTGAGCTTCCCCGCGAGCAGCGAATGCCCGCCGAGCTTGAAGAAGTTCTCGTCGGCCAGCACCGCGTCCCGGTCGAGGATCTCCGCGAAGAGCCCTCGGATGATCTCCTCTCGGGGGTCGGTCGCGGCGCGGTCCTCCGGCTCCCGGCCTTCGCCCGCCCCGGTCCGTGAGGCGGCGCGCCGGCTTTCGGCGAGGGCGAGCGCCTCGTGACGGCGGTCGAGGGCGACGCGCTCCTCGTCGCTCAGCAGGACGATCCCGCTCAGCGGGGTGTCACCGGCCCGTTCGGCGAGGGCCGTCAGGGCACGGCCGAACAGGCCGACGAGGAGTCGTGCGGTGTCCTCGTCGTAGAGGTCGGTCGCGTACTGCAGCCCGAGGAGCACTCCCCCGGGCCTGCCGCCCTCGTCCTGGGTCTCGGCGCAGTGGAAGGCGAGGTCGAACTTGGCTCCGGCGAGATCGGCGCCGTCCGCCGTTCCCTGCATGCCGCCGAGGGTCACGGCGGCGTCCTGGACGGTCTGTGCGCTCAGCATGACCTGGAAGAAGGGGTGACGGCCGAGGAACCGCTCGGGGTTGAGGTCCTCGACCAGCAGGTCGAAGGGGAGTTCGTCGTGGGCGAAGGCTGCCAGGTCCGCGTCCCTGACCCGCCGCACGAGTTCGGCGAGGGTGGGGTCCCCGGACAGGTCGGTGCGCAGGGCCAGGGTGTTCACGAAGAACCCGACGAGGTCGTGCAGGTCCTCCTCGGGTCGCCCCGCCACCGCCGTGCCCACCACGACGTCCTCTC
>NZ_JBHYMF010000354.1:0-2842 GCF_042742855.1 Streptomyces sp. NPDC058877
CCCGCGGGGTGCCGCGGGAGGGGGCCCGTTCGTGTCCGGGCGTCACCGCGCTGGCCCGCCCGGGCGGGTGCGGTGGCGGCCGATCCGGCCCGCCCCGGAAGGAGCCGGGACCTAGAACGGCCCCTGCAAGAAGCTCTCCATCGTGTACTGGCCGCTGGGGGTCAGCGTGAACCGGTCCGAGACGAGGTAGGCCGGCCCGGCTCCGTGGTCGAGCGAGCAGGTGTGCTGGTAGTAGCCGTCTGCCGGGGAGCGGAGGGTGCACTTCCAGGAGTACCAGCCCGCGGCCAGGTAGATGTACCTGCTCGCGAAGGGCCGACCGCCGTACGAGCCGAGGTCCGAGGACCAGGAGTACGTGCCCGCGGCCAGATAGATGCTCCGGTTCATCGAGGCGGCTGCGCCGGCCTTCGGCGAATCGGTCAGGTACAGCGTCCGCGACAGCGTCGCCGTGCCGACCTCGGTGGCGCTCGACGGTGCGGTGCTCACCGTGAATGCGGCCATCACGGCGACGACGATCGCCAGCGTCCGCGACAGGAAGCGTCGCCGCAGCGACTGCTTGAATGCGATCAAAACTCAATCCCCCTGAATCACGCGGGACTTGTCTGCCCCGCCCCTCCGAATGACCCGTGGAGCGTACTGACGCAGCGGGTTGGGTGCAGCTGAATTAGCGAAACGGGCCGGTCGTCCCCCTCCGCCCCGTCCCGGGACGGGCCGGAGGGGACGACCGGAACGTACCGGCTCCGTGACGGCATGGCGTTCGACGTTGTCGTGGAGGGACGGGCGTTGCTAGGTTCCGGGCGGGGCGCGGCCGTAGGGCGGCTGCCCGTGCAGAAGGAAGAGGGGGATTTCCGATGGGCATCGACCGGCTGAGACCCGTCACCGCCGCACTTGCGGCCGTCGCACTGGCCTCGGTGCTCACCGGCTGCCAGGGGGGTTCCACCTCCGCGACCCCGGGGAGGACGTCCAAGCCGACCAGCACGTCGGGGGTGAAGAAGTCGACCTCGGGGGTGAAGAAGCCGACTTCGGGGGTGAAGAAGACGTCCAAGCCGGTGACGGCCAAGCCCAAGGCCAAGAAGCCCGATGTCGACCTTCCCGACCCCGAACCGTCCGACTGCGTCCACACGGCCCCGGGCCCCGCGGAAATCGTTCCCGGTGAGGTCGCCGTCTACCGGGTCGAGGAGATCCCCGGCGTCACCGGGAAGGTGAACCTCGTCGTCCAGCAGGGCGCGTGGGCCTGCCGGGGCCCCTTCACCCCCGATGCCCGTTTCGTCGGTACCGGGGAGGAACGCCGCTGGGCCCTCGACCGGGCCGCGTACGTCACCGTCACCGCCCCGATCGTCGACGGCACCGAACGGCAGCAGATGGGCGTCCAGCAGCTGATCGGCTGGATCGACGCACACCCGGACTCGGGGCTCGTGTTCCGTTACGAGACGGGGGACGACGGGGCGATCCGTAGCCTTGAGGAGGTCTTCCTCTCCTGAGGGGCTTCCTCCCTCGGTGGGAGGCCTTCTGAGGGGCGTCCTCCAGGGGTTCCGCGTCGCTCGGGTTCCTCCGTTCCTTGAGGGGCCGCACTGCCCCGGGTCCGTGGCCGACGCGGGGGCGGGTCCGGTCGTTGGGACACCGGTGCCGCCCCGACGGGTGCTCTCAGAAGCCCTTGCAGGCGTGTGCGCGGAAGTCCGCCAGGGTCGTCGTCCGCACCCTCTCGCCGTCCTCGTCCACGAGGGTGTAGGACACCCGGTCCGGCGTCAGCTCCTTCAGGTCCGCCGGGGTGAAGGAGTGGGAGGCCGTCGACCAGGAGGCGTCACGGGTCGCTCCGTAGAGGGTGTAGACCTGCCCCTCCTCCAGGGCGTGCGGTGGCGTTTTCGGGGTCCAGCCGTTGCCGCCGGCTTCCGTCAGGGGCCAGCTGGTGAAGCCGGTGACGGCTTCCGCCGAGGTCCAGACGTCTTCGTACTCCGGCTCCGGCCCCGGCTCCGCTTCGTCCGTGGTGTCGTCCCCGGTGTCCGGCGGGGCCGGGTAGAACACCGCCGCGTCGACCTGGTCGTGGCACACCAGGATCACGCCCACCGGCTTCCCGTCGGGGGTCACGGAGACGCCCGTGATTCCGGCCACCGGGACGGTGCAGCCGCTGAGCAGGGGCAACAGTGCGGGGAGGAGGGCGGCCGGCGCCACCCGACGCAACCAGGGACTCATGGTCCCCATGATCCGGGCAGGGGCTCGGGCACGGTGGAGACGTGACGAATCGTTACCGTATGAAACATGAACACGTTCACTCGCCTTGAGCCGATCACCCCCGACAACGTCGAAGCGGCCCTGGCCCTGAGCGTCCATCCCCACCAGGAGCGGAACGTCGCCCCCGTCGTGAAGTCCTTGGCGGAGGCGTACGCCTTCGGGGAGCAGGCGTGGCCGCGGCTGATCGTCGACGGCGACCGACCGGTCGGCTTCGTGATGGCCTTCCTGGACATCCCGTGGAACGAGCAGCAGGACCGCGCCGACCGTCGCAGCGGGATCTGGCGCCTCAACATCGCCGCCGGCTCCCAGGGCAAGGGATACGGGCGTTTCGCCGTCGAGGCCGTCCGCAGGGAGCTGCGCCGGCGCGGGGAGCAGCGGCTCTTCGTGACCTGGGAGCCCGGAGAGGACGGACCGGGAGAGTTCTACCGCCGGCTCGGCTTCCGTACGACCGGCGAGCTCAGCGGCGGTCAGACGGTCGGCGTGCTGGACGTCTAGGCGGTGCCGGGTGGGGGGGGGTGAACGTGTTCATGTTTCATACGGTAACGATTCGTCACGTATCCACAGTGCCCGAGCCCCAGCCCGGATCATGGGGACCATGAGTCCCTGGTTGCGTCGG
>NZ_JBHYMF010000355.1:0-2828 GCF_042742855.1 Streptomyces sp. NPDC058877
CCACCCCCCAGGTCATCCGTTCGACAGGGGGACACAGTCATGCCGGGCCCGGAGGCCAGCGGCCCTCTTGCAGGACCGCGAAGAACATAACGGGGTGCATTCGTCTGGTACGTGTACGGTCCCTGAGACACGACGCGTCGAGTTTTCAGGTCTCCGCGTCGGTTGGAGGGGATGTCAATGCGCAATTCCATGCTGCGGCGCGTGGCCACGGTGGCCACGACGCTGGGGCTCACTTCGCTCGGCCTCTTCGGCGCGGGTGCGGCGCCGGCGCAGGCCGCCATCAGCGACTGCCCGTCCGGTTACTTCTGCGCCTGGAAGACGGACAACGGCACCGGCACGATGTACAAGACCAATGTCGACCAGGCGACGCTCGGGACGTGGGACAACGCATTCAACTCGGTCGTCAACCACACGAACAAGTTCGCCTGCCTCTACGACGACCCGAACTACGACGTCGACAAGGCCACCTTCATCTGGGCCCCGGATCCGGCGGGCACCGAGTGGGGCTACGCCGGAAACAGGACCAGCTCGCTGAAGTTCGTCCCGACCGAGCGCGAGTGCGTCCTGCCCGCGTACCCCGAGTGGGGTTCGTACCCCAGCCCCACCTCGGCCGGCTTCGGTGACATGAACGCCGACAAGAAGGCGGACGTCATCGTCCGGGACAAGGCCGGCCGGCTGTGGTTCCTGCCCGGTGACAACTCGGGCAGGCTGATCGGCACCGGCGGCTGGAACACCATGAACGCCCTCACCCGGCACGGCGACTTCAGCCGGGACGGGCGTGAGGACGTCATCGCCCGCGAGGCGTCCACCGGCAAGCTGTGGCTCTACCCCGGCACCGGCACCGGCGGCCTCGGCAGTCGCACACTGATCGGCACCGGCGGCTGGAACGCCATGAACAAGGTCACCGCGTTCGGCGACCTGACCGGCGACGGCCGGTCCGACCTCATCGCCGTCGAGACCTCCACCGGCAAGCTGTGGCTCTACCCCGGCACCTCGACCGGAACCCTCGGCGGCCGCAAGCTGATCGGCACCGGCGGCTGGAACAGCATGAACGCCCTGGTCGGCGCAGGTGACATGAACGGCGACGGCCGACCCGACCTCATCGCCCGCGAGGCGTCCACCGGCAAGCTGTGGCTCTACCCCGGCACCGCCATCGGCACCATCGGCTCACGCGTGCTGATCGGCACCGGCGGCTGGAACGTCATGGAGACGTTCCTCGCGGTCGGCGACTACAGCGGCGACGGCCTCAACGACCTCGCGACGCTCACCAAGAGCAGCTACACCGGCGAGGGATGTCGCGGCGTGGGCTGCCTGGTCCTGTACTCGGGCAAGGGAACCGGCGGGCTCAACGCGGGCCTGCCGGAGGACGCCAACTGGATGGGCCTGAACGGGGCCTTCTGACCCGCCACTCGAAGGAACCCGCCGGGGCCTTCCCCTGACCGGAGGAGGCCCCGGCGGGTGCACCCGCTGTGACGGGGAGTCCACGGGGAGGGGAGCGTCAGCCCTCGCAGTCGACGTCGCCGCCCGCGGCGTCCACCGTCACCGACACGCCGTAACCGGACCCGGTGGCGAGTTCGGGGGGTGCTCCTCGGCCTTCTTCCTCGAAGGCATCGGGACCGAGGGAGCGAACGGTCAGCACCGCCGGGTCACCTCCCACCGCGCGGGTGAAGCACAGGTCGATCGGGTGCCCGGAGACCGCGGCCCGGGACGTGGCCTGCTGCCAGCCGTCACGGTCCGCCGCGGCCCCGTAGTGCCGGACCACTTCCGCCGGGGTGCCGGGAAAGGTGTACGTCGACTCGGCGTACACCCAGGCCTCGCCGCTGTCCTCCCAGCAGCCCGCGTCGACGTCCTCCAGGCCCCGGGGGCGGGTGGCGCCCACCGGCGGGGAGTCGAGGAGGTCCAGGGAGCGCAGCCGCTCCACTCGCCCCTCGCTGCCCTCGCAGCCCCGGAAGGCGTCCGTGATGCCGGAGCAGCCGACGAGGTTCCCGGTCGTCAGGACCGCCGCCAAGAGCAGAGCCGTTCTCTTCCACATCGGTGAAACCGCCTTCCGGCAGGGAAGGGACAGGTCTTGCCCGCCGACAGGCGGGTGCGGTGGCCGGGCCGCGCATGCGCCGCCGCCCCGGAAGACCGCCTCCGCCTCGTCGCAGCGAGTCTCGCACATCCTGGAGAGGGCCTCAGCGCGTCAGTCGCCAGACCCTGTCCTCGCCCGTCTCGGCCGGGGCGGTGGGCTCGTGGGGGCGCCGGAGGTGGTCCGTGAAGCCGAGCCGGGCGGGAACGGCCGCGCTGGCCCGGTGCGAGACGTCGTGCACGATCTCGACGCCGGTGACCCCGGGCAGCCCGAAGGCCTGCTCGACCAGGGCCCGGGCGGCACGCGTGGCGAGGCCGCGGCCGGTCGCCCCCGGGTGCAGCCAGTACCCGATCTCCAGCGTGCCGTCCGGGGTGGCCTCGTCGTGTCGGTGCAGCCCGCAGGAGCCGACGATGGCCCCGTCGAGCAGGATCGCGTAGCTGTACTCCTCGCCGCTCGCCCACAGTTCCGCCCGGGAGGCCAGGAAACCGGCGGTCCTCTCCCGGCTGTGCTCGGCGATCCACGCCAGCCACGGGCGCAGGTGCTCCGCGGACTCCTCGACGACCCGGAAGAGCTCCGGCAGGTCCGCCTCGCCGCGGAAGGCGCGCAGGACGAGGCCGTCGCCGAGTTCGATGAGTTGCTGCGGTCGGGGAGCATCCATGCGGCGAGGATCGTACGCTCCCGCCGTCCGGGGCAAGCGATTTCGGCGGCCGCGGAGCGGGCCGCGCGCCGGAACGCCGATGGCCCGCTCGGTGGGGGAGCG
>NZ_JBHYMF010000356.1:0-2738 GCF_042742855.1 Streptomyces sp. NPDC058877
GCCTGCAGCGCACAGATCGGGTCGATCTCGGTGACGATCACCCGCGCGCCCTGACCGCGCAGCGACTCCGCACACCCCTTGCCGACGTCGCCGTAGCCGAAGACCACCGCCGTCTTGCCACCGATCAACACATCGGTGGCCCGATTGATCCCGTCGATCAACGAATGCCGGCAACCGTACTTGTTGTCGAACTTCGACTTCGTCACCGCGTCGTTCACATTGATCGCCGGGAACAGCAAGGCCCCCTCGCGGTGCATCTCGTAGAGGCGGTGCACCCCGGTGGTGGTCTCCTCCGTCACCCCACGGATCTCCGAGGCGATCGTCGACCAGTCCAGCGCGGTGGTCTCCAACAGGCGTCGGACGACGGCCATCTCCTCGTTGGACGCCTCGGGCAGCGCACCGGTCTTCTGGTGCTCCACGCCCTTGTGGACCAGCAGGGTGGCGTCCCCACCGTCGTCCAGGATCATGTTCGGGCCGCCGGTGGGAGCATCCGCCCAGGTCAACGCCTGCTCGGTGCACCACCAGTACTCCTCCAGGGTCTCGCCCTTCCAGGCGAAGACCGGGATGCCGGCCGCGGCGATCGCGGCGGCGGCGTGGTCCTGGGTGGAGTAGATGTTGCAGGACACCCACCGCACCCGGGCACCGAGCGCCACCAGGGTCTCGATGAGCACGGCCGTCTGCACCGTCATGTGCAGCGAACCGGTGATGCGCGCACCGGCGAGCGGCTGCGCCTCGGCGTACTCACGGCGGATCGACATCAGACCGGGCATCTCGTGCTCGGCCAGCGTGATCTCCTTGCGGCCGAACGCGGCCAGGGACAGATCGGCGACCTTGAAGTCGGAGAACGCGGTGCCGGTGGACTCAGACATGTACGACGCTCCTTGCGCTGAGGATGGTTCGGTGGATTTCGAGGGCCGCCGTCGACTTGTTGAGCGTGATGTAGTGCAGGCCCGGAGCCCCCTCGTCGAGCAGCCGCAGGCCCATCCGCGTCGCGTGCTCGACGCCGATCCGGTACGAGGCGGCCGGGTCGTCCTTCGCGGCCTCCAGGCGGTGCGCCAGCTCTTCGGGGAAGGCCGCGTCGGAGAGTTCGGCGAAGCGGCGGATCTGGCGCACGTCGGTGGCCGGCATGATCTCCGGGATGATCGGGGTGTCACAGCCCGCGGCGACGACCCTGTCCCGCAGGCGCAGATAGTCCTCCGGGTCGAAGAACATCTGGGTGATGGCGTAGTCGGCGCCCGCCCGACACTTGGCGACGAAGTGGGCGAGGTCGCTCTCCGGGCTCGCGGATCGGGGGTGGCCCTCGGGGAAGGCGGCGACGCCGATCCTGAAGTCGCCGAGCGAGCGGACGAGTTCGACCAGTTCGTGGGCGTACCGGAAGCCGTCCGGATGCGGGGTCCACTCGCCGCGCGGGGCGCCCGGCGGATCGCCGCGCAGTACGAGCACGTCCCGGACGCCGACGTCCGCATAGGCGCCGACGATGGCCCTCAGCTCGGCGACCGAATGCCCGACGGCGGTCAGGTGGGCGACGGGTCGGAGGGTGGTCTCGGTGGCGATCCGCCGGGTGACCCCGATGGTCCGGTCACGGGAGGAGCCGCCGGCTCCGTAGGTCACCGACACGAAGTCCGGCTTGAGCACCTCCACGCGCCGGATCGCGTCCCAGAGGGCCTGCTCGCCCCGGTCGGTCTTCGGCGGGAAGAACTCGAAGGAGAAGGTGGGTTTCACAGGCGTCGTCCTCCCGCGTTGAAGTAGCTCGCCTCCGGGTGGTGCACGACGATCGCGTCCGTCGACTGCTCGGGGTGCAGCTGGTACTCCTCCGACAGCTCGACGCCGATCCGCTCCGGCCGCAGCAGGGCGGCGATCTTGGCCCGGTCCTCCAGGTCGGGGCAGGCCGGGTAGCCGAGGGAGTAGCGGCAGCCCTGGTAGTCGGTGCGGAGCATCCCCGCCAGGTCGGCCGGCTCCGCACTGCCGGCGATGCCCCACTCGGCGCGCACCCGGGCGTGCCAGTACTCGGCGAGGGCTTCGGCCAGCTGCACGGACAGGCCGTGGAGTTCGAGGTAGTCGCGATAGGCGTCGGCGGCGAAGAGCCGGGCGGTTTCCGCTCCGATCAGCGGGCCGACGGTGACGAGCTGGAGGGCGACCGCGTCCACCTCCCCGGAGTCCTCGGCGCGGTGGAAGTCGGCCAGGCAGAGGCGGCGGCCCCGCTGTTGGCGGGGGAAGGAGAAGCGGGTCCGCTCGCCTCCGTCCTCGTCCAGGACGATCAGGTCGTCGCCCTTGGACACACAGGGGAACCAGCCGTGGACGACGGCCGCTTCGACCAGGCCCTCCCGCTCGATCCGGTCGAGCAGCGCCCGCAGCCTCGGCCGGCCCTCCGCCTCGATGGTCCCCGCGTCCTTCAGCCCCCACTGGCCCTTGAACAGGGCGCCCTCGTCCAGCCAGGGGGCGTACTCGGCGAGCGGAATGCCGGTGACGACCTTCGTGCCGAGGAAGGGGGGTTCGGGCACCGGGTTGTCGGTGGCCACGTCCGAGCGGCCCACCGGCTCCGGCTCCCGGGCCCCGGGCAGGGGTGCGGCAGGACGCTTGGCCACCCGGCGCTGCTTGAGCGGGGGCAGCACCGCTCCCGGAACACCGCGCTTGACACCCATCAGGGCGTCCATCAGGCGCAGGCCTTCGAAGGCGTCGCGGGCGTAGCGGACTTCGCCGTGGTAGATGTCGTGGAGGTCTTGTTCGACGTAGGCGCG
>NZ_JBHYMF010000357.1:0-1043 GCF_042742855.1 Streptomyces sp. NPDC058877
GGCCCGACGACCGTCGGGCCGGCCCGGGCTCGCGCGATCGGCAAATAGCACCGGGCCGCATCGATCGGGTGCAGTACGGAGAAATCCTTCCTCCCGGAGTTTCCGGGGCGCGCAGTCCTCGTTACAGAAAGCAGAGCGATGTATGGGATTCAGCCAAGAACCCCGTACAGCAAGTGACTTGAAAGCACAGAGGAAGGATTCACTCCATGAAGCCCACCAAGGTCGCCGCGGTCGTCGCCGGTTCGCTGATGGCGATGGGCGCCGCTGCGCCCGCCATGGCCACGGAGGCGCTGACCCCCACCAGCCTGAACGGTGGCCTCGAAGCGATCGCCGCCAATGGGCTGAAGAGCGACGTGCTGAGCAGCACGACGGAAGGCTCCCCGGTCAAGACCGTCACGGACACCGCCACCCAGCTGAACGAGACCACCAAGGGCGCCCCGCTGCTGGGCGGCCTCCCGGTGCCCGGCGGTCTCCCGCTGGGCGGCTGAGGCAGCCTCAGCAGGACATGCTCCAGGGGCGTCTACGGCGATGCTGAGCAGCGTCGTTCCTCACGGTCGGCTGATCGAATGATTTTCTGATCAGCTGCCGTGTGGCCCCGGCTCCGCACCGTGCGCCGACCCATACTCTCTGGCCGATCCCACATGAACGTCGATGTGGGGCAGGCCGGTCGGAGCGAGGGGGGATCCTCGCCGGTCTCTCCCTTTCTCCAGAGGAAGAGCGGTATGCGGTCCATGATCACCAGGAAAGTACTCACCGCGGCGGCAGCGACCGGCATCCTGTCGCTGAGCGGCGGATTCGCCCTGGCCGCGAACGCCCACGCCGGTACGGGCGACGGGCCAGGTTCCGGGGCGGCCGGCCATCACCAGGCTCCCCTGCCAGCGGATGTCTGTGGCAAGACGATGGATCTCGGCGGCTTCGTCGCGGCGGCCGTCGGTGACCTCTGTGCCCACGCGGAGGAACCCGGCGGCTACGGCGAGGAGCCGAGCGAACCGTCGGAGCCCCCCACGCACCCTCCCACGCATCCGCCGACGCATCCCCCGACG
>NZ_JBHYMF010000357.1:1140-2729 GCF_042742855.1 Streptomyces sp. NPDC058877
ACGCACCCGCCGACGCACCCGCCGACGCACCCGCCGACGCACCCGCCGACGCACCCGCCGACGCACCCGCCGACGCACCCGCCGACGCACCCGCCGACGCACCCGCCGACGCACCCGCCGACGACGCCTCCCACCACGACTCCGCCGCCCCATCCGGGAGGTCCCGGCGACTGTGAGGGGCCCACGCCCGGTCATGAGCCCGAGGAAGGCTGCGAGGAGCCCTCGACCCCGCCCACCACGCCCGGGCACCCCCAGCTCCCCGACACCGGAAGTGAGCCGATGCTGATGGGGGCGGCTGCGATCAGCGCGGCCCTGGTCATCGGCGGCACCGTCGTCTACCTCCGCGGCGGACGGATCGCCCGCCGCCACTGATCCGGCCCGCACCTCGACGACGCGTCAACCCGGGGCCCTCGCCATCACCGGTGAGGGCCCCGTGCGTTGCTGCACACGGGTTAGTCCCGCCACGTTTCGGCCAAGGGGCTCGTTCACCTCACATGACTCTGCGTTCTCACGCGGGCATGGGGCTCCTCATGACCGCATTCGCCTCCGCCGCCCTGGCGGCTCCCGCCTCCGCCGTCGAGGCACCGGTGGTCGTCCCGCTCCAGGGGCTCGACCCCGTCCTGCCGATGGACGCGCCGACCGTGGCGACCGGCGTACCCGTCCCGATGCCCGGGGCGCCCACCGGCTTCCAGAAGGGCGTCGGTGCGCTGCCGGACGTCACCCTGCCCAGCGTGCCGCTCACCGGCACCCTGCCGGAGACCGTCGTCGACGCACCGCTCCCCGAACTCCTCAAGGGCAGCGAGCCCGGCCGCGCCCTCCTCAGCAGTCCGCACTCGGAGATGAAGGCGGCCACCCCCGGCGCCGTCCTGGGCAATCCGGTGGAGGCCCCGCGCGGCAACGGGCTCCAGGGCCTCCCGGACTTGGCGAAGCCCCAGGTCGGCCTTCTCGCCCCGGTGCTCAGCGGTGCCCTGGATCCCCAGCTCGGTCTGGTGCCGGACGCAGGCTGACGCGCCGTCCCCGAACCTGTGCACGACTCTTCAACGGCCCTCTTCACCGGGCGGGTGAAGACACGATTCTTCCCCGCCACCCCAAGGGAAGTCGGTCGTTGCAAGAGAAGGCTTGTCGCATGGCCGCGGCCCGCGGCCGAATCCGTTCCGTCGTATCCGACGACGGACGGCATTCGGTCCGCGGGCCATTTCTTCGTCCTTTTCCTTCCCGTTCGGCGCAATGGCCGTTACCCGGCCCTGACATCGGCGTTGAACGGGAACGACGGCCGTGATTCCTGCGGTCGCTTTCCACGTCCAAGGAGTTCTTGATGTCTCGCATCGCGAAGGCTGCCGCTGTTCTCGCCGGCACGGGTGCTGTCGCCCTCAGCGGAGCCGGCCTGGCCGTCGCCGACTCGGGCGCCGAGGCCGTCGCCGCCCACTCGCCCGGTGTCGCCTCCGGCAACGTCGTCCAGGTCCCGGTCCACGTCCCGGTCAACCTCTGCGGCAACACCGTCAACGTCGTCGGGCTGCTGAACCCGGCGTTCGGCAACACCTGCATCAACGCCGACGGTGGCCACGGCATGGGCGGCTACGGCGGCTGAT
>NZ_JBHYMF010000358.1:0-2678 GCF_042742855.1 Streptomyces sp. NPDC058877
CCCCGCCTCGATCCCCTCCGACACACCCGAATCCTACAGACCAACAGGCCTCAGAAACCGAGGAGTTATTTATCGACAGCTCCCAGGGTCCGTTGTGTGATCAGGTTTTGTCCGTGTTCATCCGGTGAGCCCGAGGGCCGTCAGGGGCCGGTCCCAGCCGCGGGCGGCTTGGCGTAGGGCAGCGGCGATGTTGGTGCGTCCGTCCTGGCGGTGGACGCTGATCGCGAGGTTGCGCAGGCCGGCCATGACACGTGGCAGCCGGCCGGCATGGATCTTGGAGTCGTCCTCGCGGAAGGTGCGGTCCCGGACGTGGTGCAGGAGATTCTCGATCTTCCAGTGGCCGCGGATCCAGGCGGCGAGCTGGGCACCGCTCGCGGCGCCGGGCGGCAGGCTGGTGATCAGGTAGACGCGCTCGATGGTGAGCTTGCTGCTGGTGAAGTCATGCCTCCAGCGGACGACTTGGAGGGCCTGCTTCGCGTCGGGGTAGTCGATGTGGGCGAAGGCCGCGGTCTTCAGCCTGCGGATCTCGTGGCGGTGGTGGGCGCGGGTGCGCTCGTAGTGGTCCAGGGTGATGTCCTGCCAGGGCAGCCGGCGGACGCGGTTGAACAGGCCGGGGTGGTTGGCCTTGACCTGCGCGATGTAGTGGGCGCCGCGTGTTCGGAGGTAGGCGCCGTGGGCGTGCTGGGTGTGCAGGGCATCGGCGGTGATCACGGTGTCGGCGAGGTCGATCGTGTCCAGCAGCGGGGCGAAGGCGGGGATCTCGTTGCTCTTGTCGGCGACCTGGCGCCGGGCGAGGACGTTGCCGGTGTGGTCCATCGCAGCAAGCAGGGTGACGTAGGAGGTGGTGGCGGTGCGCGAGCCGCGCAGGGCCTTGCCGTCGACCGCGATCGCCCGCGGTCCGGGCCCGGCCGGGGTGGCGCGGGCGGTGAGGAACGCTCCGATCGCCCGGTCCAGGGCATCGCCGTCGAGTTGGACGAGGAGGCGCCGCAGGGTTTGCGGGTGCGGAACGCGGACCGCGCCGGTCAGTGGGTTCACGGGGAATCCGAGGACCCGGCAGGCCCACGCGGGCGCATCACTGATCCACTCGGTGATCGCGACGAGCGAGCGGGCGCCGGCCAGGACACTCGCCGCGGCCGCGGTCACCAGCGCCGACAACGGATAGCGGCGTCCGCGACAGCCGCGCGGGTCGGGGGCCAGGTCCAGGAAACCGGACGGACGGACCGCGTCCGTCAGCGGAGCCGGAGTGGCAGCCCGGGCCAGTTGTGCCAGCGGGGCGGGCATGAGGGAAGATGCAGGAGCAGGCACGGACTCACCAAGTTTTCATGGGACTTCGACACTCACATGATCACTGAGGTCGTGCCTGCACCGCGTTCCCCTGCCCGAACCGGGACGCTCACCCTGCCTCGCGACGACTCCGGCGAACCGGACGATCTTCGATCTTGCAAGGGCCCCTGCCGCTGTGGCGCTCCGCGTCCGCGACGTGCACTGGCTTGAAGGTTTGCCTGACGCAGGATGGCGACGATCAGGTCGACTTGCGCCTGTGACAGAGGAGGCGCGCCTTCGGCCTTGGCGGCTCCCGCCTTCCGGAGATCCTCGAGTACGGCCGGAGAGGTTGGGCGGCGAGGCCATGGTGGTCGCGAGGCGCTCTGGCTGTCGGCGTGTTCTACGCTCACGGTTGTGCGTGCCGGGCGTTGAACTGACCGTGGTACCTCGGTGGTGTCGCCTGCTGCAGATGATGAACCCGGCAGTTGCCTCCCTCCGGCCGGGTCCGTCTGCCGCAGGTGCATCGGTGCCTCATACTGCCGCCGGCGGTACTCGGGCGGATGCTGCTGTTCCTGGGTGCGGACCAGGCCGTTGCGGGACAGCACCCGGTGGACCGTGGTCCGCGACGGGGCCGGCTTCGGCCCGCGGGCGGACAGCTTGTGGGAGATCCGGCGGGCACCCCACCGGGGATGCCGGCGTCGCAGCTCGCAGATCTCGGCCTCAACCTCGGCGGACAGGCGCGTGGGGCTGTTCCGTGGCCGACGGGAGCGATCCAGCAGACCCGGCATGCCTTCCTGCTCGAACCGCCGTCGCCAGCTGTGTAGGGTCTGACGCGAGGTGCCGTACCGGGCCGCGACCTCGCCGATCGCAGACCCGCCGAGCGCTTCGAGGACAGCCTGGTAGCGGTACTCGGCCAACTGCTCTATCTCCATGACTCCGACGGAAGCACCCCTGCCGCATCGGCAGGTGGGGGACAGCGGACGTTCAGCCGAACGTGTCAACCATGTCCAGAGCACGAACCGTCAAGTGTCTCCTGAGACCTCTTACCGGCAACAATCGCCAACGAAGCACGTTGCCTCGCGTGTGTCGAGGTGCTGCGTTAGCGGGTGGAGAGCTCGACCAGATGCGCTTCCCATGCCCGGAAACCATGGTCATTGTGATGATCTGGTGTGAGGATCATTGCCAGAACGCCATCATCCTTGAAGTTCTGCAGAACTAACGTGTAGTGGAAGCATGTCTCAGTACGTGCTCCGCAACCTGATCCGCGGCTGACACCAGCACGGCGTCCGGTAGGCGAAAAGGGCCCCGCTCCTCGCAAGAGGATGCCGTTGGTTAATTCGGGGCCTGGCGTGACGTCGGCCTTCAAGACTCGGTTGTGGTCTTGAAGGCCGGCGTTGTCGTATGGGGTGGGTGCG
>NZ_JBHYMF010000359.1:0-2607 GCF_042742855.1 Streptomyces sp. NPDC058877
GCCCAGTGGGCCCGGCCCGCCCCGGCGTGCGCCCCGGTGCGCGGGGGCGGCGGCGACCGCGGTGCCCGGCACCCGGACGCCGGCGTCGGCGTCGACGTCAGCCGTCGTCGATGTCAGTGGTGGCCCCTACCGTTCTGGTCATGACGACGACCTATCTGGAGCTGTCCCAGGACGGCGGCGGTGCCCACAAGTTCTACGAAGTGACCGTCGAGGCGCTCGCGGTGTCGGTCCGTTACGGCCGGATCGGCTCCGACGGGCAGACGCAGCGCTCGACGTTCCCGACCGAGGCGAAGGCCCGGGCAGCGGCGGCGAAGAAGATCGGGGAGAAGGTGCGCAAGGGGTACGCCCCCGCAGTCCGGGGGCAGCGCGCCGCGCGCCCCGTGACGCGTCGGGAGGTCAGCTCCACCCCTTCCAGTGCGCGCGCCGTCGCTCCCGTCCTCTGGCGCTTCCGGACCGGCTCGTCCGCCTTCGGTATCCACGTCGAAGAGGAGCGCTGTTGGGTGGGCAACCAGGCGGGGGAAGTCTTCACGCTCGACCACGAGGGAGGGGTGCAGGCCAGGTTCAGCCTGCCGGACGGCGTCAAGTGCCTGGTGGCTGACGACTTCTGGATCTACGCGGGCTGTGACGACGGAAAGGTGTACGACCTGTCGTCCAAGCTCCCCTTTGCCGCGTACGACATCGCTGCCGACGTGGACATCTTCTGGCTCGACATCCACGAGGGCGTGCTGCATGTCGCCGACCGGTCCGGCCGTCTGACGGTCATCGACCACGAGGACGAGCACCAGTGGGCACGGACCGGAGCCGGGGAGCACGCCTGGATGGTCCGGGCGGACGGCGACGCCGTGTACTACGGGGACACCAGGGGCGTCTCCGCCCATGCGCCGGACGGCAGCGGCGAGCGGTGGCACACGGCGACCGGGGGCGGGGTCCTGTTCGGCTGGCAGGAGGACACCGCGGTCTACGCGGGAACGTCCCGCAAGAAGGTGCAGCGACTCGCCAAGGAGGACGGGCGGGTGGAGGCGGTGTACTCCTGTGACGGTCCGGTGTACTCGTGCGCCACTTCACCGGGCGGCCGGTTCGTCTTCGCGGGGGACTCGGCCTCCTCCGTCTACTGCTTCGCGGAGGACGGCACCCGACTGTGGAAGCTCGGCACCGGCGGCGGCTCGGCGCTCTCCATGCAGTACCGGGACGAGCGGCTCTACCTGGTGACCACGGACGGTTCACTGGTCTGCATCGACGCGGGCGAGGCGGCGATCCGGGCGGCACAAGGGGGCGCGGTCCCGGTCGCCCGGGACGTCAAGCTCGACGCCGCCCTCCCGGTGTACGAACCGGCCACGACCGCGACCGCGGTCACCGCGGTCCAGGACGTTCCGGCCGGTTCGGTGGTGGTGGAGTGCGTGGGCGAAGGGGGCAGGACCCGGGTGCGGGTCGTTTCGCAGGGGTACGAATCCGGGTGGAACGTGCAGTTCCCGCGGGCGATCCGGGAGCCTGGTGCGCGGTACGTGGTGGATGCCCTGCACCCGGCCGCCGGCGGCTTCTACCGAGTCCGCGGTGACATCCGGCGGCTGTTGTGACCGGACCGGGAGGCGGAGGCGGGAGCGGAGCCCCGGGCGTGTTCGAGGCCGCCACCGGCGACGGGCCGCCGCTGCCGCGGTCCGAGGCCGAGCAGCGGTCGCGCGAGGTCCGCACCGCGGTCGACGGGCTCCTCCAGATCCGGCGGCTGACCCTGCGTCGGGGTGGTGACCCGAGGGCCGTCCCCGCCGATTGGGAGCGCCGCCAACCGGTCCGTGCGGTGGCCCTGGCCCTGGAGGCCGGTGGAATTCCGCCCTCGTCCACGGACGGCTCCGGAGCGCGACTGTCCACCGGATACCGGGTCAGAGCGGGGGAGGGGGACGGAGCGGCAGTGGTGGAATGGCTTGGTCCGCCCGGTGCGGGCGCCGCCCGGGAAGAGGCGGCGGCCCTCGCCACCTGCGCGGCCGTCCTGGCACGGCTCGGTTGGGAGGCCCTGCTCTACCGGGGACCGCGCGGGCGTCGTTTCCTGGAGGTGGAGCCCATGGCGACCTGAACGGTCGGGCGGGCGGCGAAACGGCCGGGAGCGTCCGCTCCGCGAGGATCAGGCGATGGAGGCGGAGACGATCGCCGAGACCGCGAGGTTGCAGGAGGCGGTCACCCAGACCGCCGGGTGCGGCTCGGGGGCGACGAGGAGGGCACCCAGCTTTCCAGGTGTGAAGAGGTCGACGACGATGAAGGCCACGGCCATCATCACCAGACCGAGGAGACCGAACACGGCCGTCGAGATGAGGCCCTTGCCGAAGTCGTCGTACGTCGTCCAGATCGAGGTGAAGACGACGCCGCCGACGCCGAGCAGCGCCGAGACCAGCAGGATCGCGGCGTTGCGGTTGCGATCTGCCCAGATCTGGCGCCGGAGGTTCCCGGGGGTCAGCAGGTCCACGAGCACGATGCCGAGGATCAGTAGGACCACGCCGAGCGCGCCGTAGGCGCCGGCCCGGCCGAGGCCGTTGACTATGTCGCTCATGAAACGCCGACTCCGAGAGGTTGCGATCACAGGGGATCGTCGGTCAAGGACCGGCAAAATGTAGCGTACGG
>NZ_JBHYMF010000360.1:0-2575 GCF_042742855.1 Streptomyces sp. NPDC058877
CTTTCACTACCTGTATATCTCTCGCACGGGGTCCTCCCCGCCGACGCGGGGGTGTTCCGCTATCACGGTGATAGCAAGAGGGGCTCCCCGCCGACGCGGGGGTGTTCCTTCAGCTGGAAATACTGGGGATCGGCCGGAGTGGTCCTCCCCGCCGACGCGGGGGTGTTCCTGACAAAGACGCCTGATGTCCTATTTCCAGCGTGTCCTCCCCGCCGACGCGGGGGTGTTCCGGCGGTCTGAAAATGGCCGTGACCGGACTTTGGGTCCTCCCCGCCGACGCGGGGGTGTTCCGGTTCCGTCCCCGCCGTCGCCGTCGAAGAGGTAGTCCTCCCCGCCGACGCGGGGGTGTTCCGTCGGCGCCGTGGCTGGTGATCAGGGACGGCTCGTCCTCCCCGCCGACGCGGGGGTGTTCCGCTCACTGACAAGGGCGAGTGGAAGAAGCAGCCGTCCTCCCCGCCGACGCGGGGGTGTTCCGGGCCCAACTGCCGGGGCTGCATGGCTCATTCGGTCCTCCCCGCCGACGCGGGGGTGTTCCGGTCAGGCGTTCCATCCGCCTGGTGTGTGGGTCGTCCTCCCCGCCGACGCGGGGGTGTTCCGCCCAGCGCCTCGGCAACCCCCGGCTGCCCGAGGTCCTCCCCGCCGACGCGGGGGTGTTCCGGCCGACGAGGCGTCGATCAAGGCCGGGGCGCGGTCCTCCCCGCCGACGCGGGGGTGTTCCACTCGCCACGGCTACGCGCTGGAGCTGATACGGGTCCTCCCCGCCGACGCGGGGGTGTTCCGCAATCGACGGACACGCAGTACCAGACGCTCCGGTCCTCCCCGCCGACGCGGGGGTGTTCCGTCCGGTTACAGCCTGACGTCTGTACGGCGGTCGTCCTCCCCGCCGACGCGGGGGTGTTCCGTCCCCCTCCCGCCCCGGGACTGGGACCACATCGTCCTCCCCGCCGACGCGGGGGTGTTCCGTCAGCGACGACTGCGCCCGTGAAAAGCTGGCCGTCCTCCCCGCCGACGCGGGGGTGTTCCGTCGGCGGCCATCAGGCGACCGGGTTCGTGATGGTCCTCCCCGCCGACGCGGGGGTGTTCCGTTGAGCCGGTGTTTGCTGCGTCATGAGTGCAGAGTCCTCCCCGCCGACGCGGGGGTGTTCCGCGGCGGGAGCGAGGACGGGAACATGCACGTCCGTCCTCCCCGCCGACGCGGGGGTGTTCCGGTCATCACGGGGTCGACGCTGCGGACCGCGGCGTCCTCCCCGCCGACGCGGGGGTGTTCCGGACCTCGTGGACAAGTCCGGCCTGGCCAAGGGGTCCTCCCCGCCGACGCGGGGGTGTTCCGCCGAGTTCCCCGTGATCTTCCTGGTGAAGCGCGTCCTCCCCGCCGACGCGGGGGTGTTCCGCTCGCCGATTGCGTTGGACAGCGGGGTGCCGGGTCCTCCCCGCCGACGCGGGGGTGTTCCGGCGCCGCGGGGCCACGAGCCGGGGGCCGCGTTGTCCTCCCCGCCGACGCGGGGGTGTTCCGCCCTTTCACTACCTGTATATCTCTCGCACGGGGTCCTCCCCGCCGACGCGGGGGTGTTCCGGCCTGCGGCTCGGGCGGGTCCTGGACGTCGACGTCCTCCCCGCCGACGCGGGGGTGTTCCGAAGGAGGCCGCGGCCGCCGCCCCCGAGCGGACGTCCTCCCCGCCGACGCGGGGGTGTTCCGCCGTAGACGGCCCGCAGGACGCCCCATACGGCGTCCTCCCCGCCGACGCGGGGGTGTTCCGCAGGCCCAGACCGCCGAGCCCGCCGGGATGATGTCCTCCCCGCCGACGCGGGGGTGTTCCGCAATCGACGGACGTGCAGTATCAGACGCTCCGGTCCTCCCCGCCGACGCGGGGGTGTTCCGCCGGGCCGTTCGGGTCGTCGGAGCTGAGGAACGTCCTCCCCGCCGACGCGGGGGTGTTCCGACCGAGGCCGGGATCGTCATCGCGGGCAAGGAGTCCTCCCCGCCGACGCGGGGGTGTTCCGGTCGAACCGGGTGTGGTCCATGAGCAGCACCAGTCCTCCCCGCCGACGCGGGGGTGTTCCGCTGATCGCGGCCGGGCGGCGCACCTTCGGCCGGTCCTCCCCGCCGACGCGGGGGTGTTCCGGTGGTCAGTCCCAGTTCGGGTCGGCGGCCGTGGTCCTCCCCGCCGACGCGGGGGTGTTCCGTCATGAGCGAGCACGACACCCCGCCATCCCCGGTCCTCCCCGCCGACGCGGGGGTGTTCCGCGTGACGCCGCAATGTGCTCGCTCGCCTTCTTGTCCTCCCCGCCGACGCGGGGGTGTTCCGGTCCAGATGGCCCGACGGATCTCGAACCGGCGGTCCTCCCCGCCGACGCGGGGGTGTTCCGACGCGCCAGATGCCGGGCGATCATCCCGTCCGGTCCTCCCCGCCGACGCGGGGGTGTTCCGCGGCAGCGGCAATGAGCCTGGGGGCGGCTTCCGTCCTCCCCGCCGACGCGGGGGTGTTCCGCTCGCCGGGGTCCGGGGCCGTGAGCTGTGGGCGTCCTCCCCGCCGACGCGGGGGTGTTCCGCAGGGACAGGGCGGGCACCGTACCC
>NZ_JBHYMF010000361.1:0-2453 GCF_042742855.1 Streptomyces sp. NPDC058877
AGTACGAGGAAGCCTTCTGGCGCAGCCAGGAACAGACCCCGCAGTCCGCCTGAACCAATCAAGATCGGACTCTACGAAACTCGGGGCAGCTCACGTTGCCGTCCCGTCCCCGCCAGCTCGTAGAAGGTGTGGGGCACCGCAGTATCACCACGGAGATTGTGGAACTTCTGCATCACCATCATCGGCATGGAACGCACCGCGGCCTCCAGCAGGCGCTCGGTGGGCCTGCCCGCGTCCAGCGTCGCGGCCCTCTCCTGCTCAGCGACGGTGAGGAAGTCTTTCTCTCCCAACTCCACCGTCTGCGGCGCCTGCCGTTCTCGGGCCAGATGCTGCACCAGGCCCAGGCTGTAGGCAGCGGCGAGCTCGGCAAGGGGGATCTCCTCTCGTCCCCCCTTCCCGAACTCCAACAGGGCCTGGCCAAGGGCGAACTTGTAGGTGCGCGAGTTGGCCCCCATCAGCACTGCCAACCTCCACGACGCACGCGCCGAGGAATCCTGGGCGTAGAATTCCCTCCCGCTCACCGGCCCCCCTTGCCCAGAACAACCGTCTGCCACCACACCTCGGCACGGCCGAGCCGGTCCTCGCCCTCTTGCACGAGTCTCACCAACCGCAACGCCGCCCGTTGCCCATCCCGAACGACCTCCTCCGCGGGCACATCGAACATCACTCGGTCTGTCGGCGGGGCTCCACGTCGAAGCGATGCGACCAGCAGTCCCGAGGGAGCCAGTAGCGTGGCCAGTCGCTCCATTGCCGGTCCACGCTCGGTAGGTGCCAGGTGCATCCACACGGCCGACAACAGCACCAGCTCAAAAGGCCCTTCCAGGTGGGACAGCGCGGGGAGCGAGTCCTCGACCCAGCGGACGTTTTCACACGGGTCCAGGCTCAGCGCGACCTCCCGAAGCTCACGCACCGGCTCCGCCGCCACCACGTGGTAACCGCGCCGTGCGAGTGCCGCAGCGTCCCGCCCCGTGCCAGCCCCCACGTCCAGCACCTTCGCCGACGACGGTGGAAGCAGATCCAACACCCCGCCGTGCACTTCCTCGAAGGTGACGCTCCCGTACCTCTGCCCCAGCCATTCGGCGCGCTGCGCGTAGTAGGGCTGGACGCCCGCCGTGGGCCGGCCCACGGCCGACGACTCACCGAGGCGAATGAACTTGCCCGCACCAACCATGGCCCCAAGCTACGGGACCGCACCGACAATCGCCGACGCGCGAAGACGGGGAACCTCCGTTCCGGTGCTGGAACCGCAAGCGCGAGGAACGGACGCCCGTGGCGGGTCATGCGGGGCACCAAGGGGAACGGTGGGGACCAGGCCGCCGGTCGGCCAGAGGGCCGTAGCCGTTCCGGCGCAGATCAGCACCATGGCAAGCCCTGGATCACCTTGGCTTCCCGAGCCGAGGTCTCGTCTCTGTCACGGCTCGTCAGTCCAGCCGGACGAGCATCGCGTCTTCCCAGCCCAGGCCAGTGCACCGCCGAAGAAGACGCAGGACGACACGTCGCTGGGCGAGCACCACGCCTGGCGCGAGCAGCGACGTTGCCGGTCCTCCCAGCGGATCCGCGTGAAACACGCCAACGCCGAGTCCAAAACGGACCCGGGCGAACACCCCCAAGGACCCGGGGGAGGCGTCCTCCCAGGTCCCGGGTTCCGGCACCGGCGGCTCCCTGAGTCCACGCTTAGCGGTTCCTTAAAGCGGCCCTAAGGATCGCCGTGCACCCCGTTCCACGAGCTTTTCCGCGGGTTCGGTCGGCTAGCTTCCAGACATCCCCCGCACCGTCCTCGTGAAGGAGCTGTCCCCCCATGACCTCTCGTCGTACGGCCGCCGCCGTCACCGCCACCGCCGTGTTGGGCCTGTCGGGGCTCGTGGTGGAGCCCGCCTTCGCGCACGGTTCGATGACGGATCCGGTGAGCCGGGTCGCGGCCTGCTACGCGGAGGGACCCGAAGCGCCTCGATCGGCGGCGTGCAAGGCGGCCGTGGCGGCGAGCGGAACGCAGGCGTTCTACGACTGGAACGCGGTGAACATCGCCAACGCCGCCGGGCAGCACCGGCAGTTGATCCCGGACGGCAAGCTGTGCAGCGCGGGCAACGACAAGTACCGGGGGCTCGACCTGGCGCGGGCCGACTGGCCCGCGAGCCGGATGGAGGCGGGTGCGCACACCTTCCGGTACAAGGGCACCGCCCCGCACAAGGGCTCCTTCGCGCTGTACGTGACGAAGGACGGGTACGACCCGACGAAGCCGCTGAAGTGGTCGGACCTGGAGAGCGAGCCGTTCGCGAGGGTGACCGATCCGGGCATACAGAACGGCGACTACGTGTTCCGGGGAACGGTGCCGAAGAAGTCGGGGCGCCACCTCATCTACTCGATCTGGCAGCGCTCGGACTCCCCCGAGGCGTTCTACACCTGCTCGGACGTGGTGTTCGGACAGGACTCGGGCGGCTCGGCGCCGACGACGG
>NZ_JBHYMF010000362.1:0-2408 GCF_042742855.1 Streptomyces sp. NPDC058877
TCGTCCGACAACCCCGGACGCCCGATCCTCGCCACCCAGCAACACCTCCGGCAACCGTTCTACCTGGGATGTTGCACCGACCCATTGACCTCACCGTCGCTTTTTTCAGGATCTCTATCGTCTGCTGCTGTTCGCGGACCTCCTTGCGCAGCCGTTTGAGCTCCTCGCGCTCGGCGCTGGTCAGCTCACCGGGCTCGCCCTCGCCCCGGTCCGCCTTGGCCCGGCGGTACCAGCCGCGCAGGGACTCCGAGCTGATGCCGAGTTCCCGGGCCACCGCAGTGACCGTCTTGCCCGAGGAGTCGACGAGCGCGATCGCGTCCCGCTTGAACTCCTCGGTGTACCGCTTCGTGTACTTGCTTCCCACCTGGTGCTACTTCCTCTGGAACCTCAGGTCCCAGTCTCCAGGTGTCCACGATCAAGGGGAAGCTTCACTCCTGGGCATCACCAACAACCCGGACACCCAGGGAACTTGATCAAGCCCTGCCTGACCCCGCCCTGGACCAACGAGCAAGCAACCCATCAGTTCCGGCTCAATGACGACCCATTCCAGAACGCCCAGAACGCTCACTTCACCAAAGAGACGACTGAAGACTCGGCAACAATCACATTCGGCGGCAGTTCACCCGTATCGAGCGTTCCGTTGATCAGTCCAACGAGAAACTTGAGCAGGCCTGCCTCAACCTCCCACCAGGTGCCGTTGGCGCCACCGATAACAACGGTCCAAGAACTGGGATCTGGGTCGCGAGTCAGCCAGCAGAAGAGGTCGCCATCCAAAGATTGACCCCATGGAAGCAAGCCTCCTTTATTCGGATAGGGGGCATATCCTCCGGATGCCTGATCCTCAGCAAGGTAGGAAAGCGTCTCGAGCTCGTACCGGACGCCTTCGACGTAGGCATCTTCATGCCCGGAATCGGGGATCCATACGCGCAGGAAGTTCCCAACTTCAAACGCTGAAAATTTCAGTGAAAGTTCTTTGAAGTCTCGCGGAAGGTCGGTCCCCAGCTCGGTTGCAATATAACCCCAGTTCACCACCTTGGGCTCACTTAGGGTCAGACCCGAAAGACCGGGAAGGGCTTCGATCAGGTCACTAGGTGTCAGCATGTCGTCTGCCAATCCTGGTTGTTTTCAACTCTGACATCGAACAGCTTGCCGCGGGCAGTAAAGGCGGTCATCTGAATTCCCGTCGGAATCAAATTATTTCCCTTATATGCGAGGGTACCCGTATACTGAACCCAGTTCCCTGCAGCAAGCTCTTTCTTCATCTTTGTCTCACATCTTCTCATCCCGCTCTTGTTCATTCTGTCGCGACCAGGGAACAGATTTTCACTGCGTGCCGCACCATAGAATTCATCGCCGACGATATGGGTTTTATTGTAAGTGGCGAATCCGGGGCGAATTGAATTCTCGGCTGGCTTCGGCATTCCGGCCACGGATATTGAAGAAATGTTGATCCGCGGCCCCGGCTTGAGATCCTGTTTTCCGCACATCAAAACCGAGGCTCCCCGAGAGCGCTGTAGGGAATCGAGAGGGAAATAGTGATAACGCTCCTCCCTAGGCTTTTTGCATGGATCCTGATCGTCTTGGTTGGGACTATTGGGATTACCGGGATCTGTGCCCACGTAAGGGAGGTCTGTAGGTACTACATCGGGATTGAACGGATCTGCGTTACCGAGTATCCCGAGGATGCTCAGGCCATCGGTGATCAGATCCCAGCCATCACCGAGCTTCCAGCCAGCGTTGAGGAGGCCCCAGTCAACTTTGGGGATGGGGCGGTCAGGCGCAGGCTTCGGGTTCGGGCCAGCGTTGATGTTCGGGATGATCGGCGGACTCGGGGGAATTACGGGCGTGCCAGGGTTCGGGGTGCCAGGGCTCCCGGTACCCCCAGGAAGATACGGGCCCGCGCCAGAGCCAGGGGGTCGAGGGGGGGATCCAGGATGTGCAGGCTGGGGCTGTGGACGACCAGGCTTTGGCTTAGTCAAGGAACCACAGGAACTAGCACAGTCGGGGTAGATAGCATCTCCTCCAGGGGTCGGCGTTGAAGAGTTGCGCGTAAACCTGGTCTTGTATGTAGGTGAGAGTGCCTCCCCGATCATCCACCCGATCTTAAAGCCCAAGTTCCGTCTGCTTAGCGATCCACCTATTCGGTCGAGATTCCTCCCCAGTTGACGTCTCGTCGATTGATAGGGATTTGACGTCGGTCTTGCGAGTGTCCTCTCGCGCGTGAAAGTCATTTCTTGATGCCCGCTGGGGTCGATGTAATTGAGCGGTCCACCAATGGCGTAGCCATATCGGTTCGCTGATGCCGCGGGAGACCAGGGCTTGGGCGAGTTCCGGGGTCGGGCGGTTGGTCGGGCCGTGACCGGTTGGGGTGCATAGCGGAGCAGGCACGGGCTTCGTGATCATTGGGG
>NZ_JBHYMF010000363.1:0-2404 GCF_042742855.1 Streptomyces sp. NPDC058877
CCCACGGACGGGGGGTGCCCCTCCTGCCATGCCCGGGCCTTGTCGCGCTCAGGTGCCCGGCACGGCGGCGGTCAGAAGAACACCGACCGCCGCTGCACCAGGAGCTTGTACAGGGTGTGCTGGATCTCCTCCCGCACCTGGTCCGTCAGGTTGAACATCAGCATCGGGTCCTCCACCGCCTCCGGCGCATAGGAATCCGTCGGGATGGGCTCACCGAACTGGATCGTCCACTTCGTCGGCAACGGCAGCGCACCCAGCGGCCCCAACCAGGGGAAGGTCGGGGTGACCGGGAAGTACGGAAGGCCCAGCACCCGCGCCAGGGTCTTGGCGTTCCCGAGCATCGGGTATATCTCCTCCGCCCCGACGATCGAGCAGGGCACGATCGGCACCCCGGCCCGCAGCGCCGTCGACACGAAACCGCCGCGCCCGAAGCGCTGGAGCTTGTACCGCTCTCCGAAGGGCTTCCCGATCCCCTTGAAACCCTCCGGCATCACCCCGACGATCTCACCGGCGCGCAGCAGCTGCTCCGCGTCCTCCGCACAGGCCAGCGTGTGCCCCGCCTTGCGGGCCAATTCGCTGACGACCGGCAGCACGAAGACCAGGTCCGCCGCGAGCAACCGCAGGTGCCGCCCGGCCGGATGCCGGTCGTGGACGGCGACCTGCATCATCAGCCCGTCCAGGGGCAGGGTCCCGGAGTGGTTGGCGACGATCAACGCCCCGCCGTCGGCGGGGACGTTCTCGATGCCCTTCACCTCCACCCGGAAGTACTTCTCGTACAGCGGGCGCAGCAGCGACATCAGGACCTGGTCGGTGAGCTCTTCGTCGTAGCCGAACTCGTCGACCTCGTACTCACCGGTGATCCGCCGCCGCAGGAACGCGAGGCCGCCCGCGAGCCGTCGCTCCCAGCCGTTCCCCGCGGCCGGTGGCGCCTCGGGCTCCGCCGGTGCCCGGCGGGCGGCCCCGGGCTCCTCGGGGGCGTCCTCCGGCGTCCGTCCGGACCCGGGCAGGGCGCGTACGGCCGCCGACTCTCCGTCGGCCCGGGCGGTCCGGCGGCGGGACCGCGAACGGTCGTCGTCGAACGGAATGACCTTGGCGTCCGCCATCGCAGTCGGTTCTCCTCAGGCGCCGTCGTGGACTGTGGAAGGGGCTGTCGAAGAAGGCGGGGGCGCGACGGGGGCGTCCTCGGTCGGGACCACGCTCCCGGCGAGCCGGTCCACCGCCCCGGCGAGCCGCTCGGGCGGCAGCAGCCCCGGCCCCCGGTGCCGCGCGAAGTCCGCGAGCGCCTCCGCCGTGGAGTAGCGCGGCGAGAACCCCAGGACTTCCCGCATCTGGACGGTCGAGACGACCCGACCGTGGGTGAGCAGTCGGATCTGCTCGGGAGCGAAGTCGGTGATCCCGACCGTGCGCAGCGCCGTTCCCACCCAGGTGACCGCGGGCAGCAGCACCGGTACCGTCGGGCGCCCGAGCCGCCGTGCGCACTGGGAGAGCAGCAGCACCCCGTCTCCGGCCACGTTGAAGGTGCCGCTGTTCAGGGTCGCCCTACGGGGCTCGTGCGCCGCCAGGCGCAGCACGTCGACCACGTCGTCCTCGTGGACGAACTGCAGCCGCGGGTCGTGGCCCAGGACGGTCGGCAGCACCGGAAGCGCCAGGTACTCGGCGAGCGGGGAGTCGATCCGGGGGCCGAGGATGTTCGCGAACCGCAGCACGCACACCGCCACGTCCGGCCGGCGGCGGGCGAAGCCCCGGACGTACCCCTCGACCTCGACGGCGTCCTTGGCGAAGCCGCCGCTCGGCAGGGCCTTCGCGGGCGTGGTCTCGGTGAAGACGGCCGGGTCCCTGGGTGCGGAACCGTAGACGTTCGTGCTGGACTTGATCACCAGCCGCCGTATCCGCGGCGACTTCTGGCAGGCTCCGAGGAGCTGCATGGTGCCGATGACGTTGGTCTCCTTGACCGACGTCCGGCCGCCGCCGCCGAGCGCCGTGCCGGTGACGTCCAGATGGACCACCGTGTCGACGTCGTGCTCGGCGAGGACCTTGGCGATCTCGGGCCGGCGAATGTCCGCCCGTACAAACTCGGCGGCGCCGAGCTGGTGCGTCGGTTCGACCGCGTCCACCGCGATCACCCGCTCCACTTCCGGGTCCCGCTGGATCCGCCGCACGAAACGGCCGCCCAGCTGCCGGGCCGCTCCCGTGACGAGCACGACCTTGCCCAAGATCAGCGCCTCCGTCCGTCCTCCGTCGGTGCCACCGTAGCGTCTCGACGTTTCGGCGCGATAAAAGCGTGGCCCTTCACCGCGAACGGTGAAGGGCCACCCCGGAAGCACCAAAATCTGGGGTGGAGCTGTGGCCGTACTTGTTGTTTGGACCCGGAAACCGGGGTCTTATAAACAAAAACGCGCCCACC
>NZ_JBHYMF010000364.1:0-2309 GCF_042742855.1 Streptomyces sp. NPDC058877
TCGCCCTTCTTCAGTTGGCGCAGGCCGTAGTCGGTCTCGATCTGGCGGCAGGCGTCGCCGACGCGGATGCCGCTGTCGTGGAGCTTGGGGCGGCGTCCGTCTTCGCGGACGGTGGTGGCGAGGATGTGGATGTGGTCGTCCGCGTGGCGTACGGCGATCCACCGGCAGGCCAGGTCGTCTCCGGGCGGGGCGATGCCGGCGGCCTCGACGATGCGCTGGGCAATGTCCGCCCACTCGGTGTCGGAGAGGTGGCGGTCTTCGGGTGCGGTGCGGACGGGGCAGTGCCAGACGTGGTCGGTGACCTTCTTGCCGAACTCGCTGTTCCGAAGATGGATGGGCTCGTCGAGGTGGCGGGCGAGCTGGGTGAGGGTGGCATCGGGGTCGCGGCCGGGGTCGGGCATGCCGAGCATGGCGAAGCCGGCGACGATGTGCGGGTCGGTGTGCTCGTCGTGGCGGCCCGGGCCGTAGAGGTAGGCGAGCAGGCCACGGGTGTTGGCCCCGGCCGGTTTGATGGCGGCGATCACGCGGCCTGGTCCTCCCTGGATTCGGTCGGTTCGCGCAGGGCCTCGGCGATCAGCTCCAGCAGGCGGTGGAGCTCGTCGAGACGGTGGCGGATGTCGGGTGGGGTGAGGTCGCTGCTCAGCGCTCGGGCGATCTGGTTGACGTTGACGCCGATCCGGTTGAGCTCGCGCAGCACCTGGGCGCGGAACATGTGGGTACGGCGGCGGTCCTCGCACAGCGGCAGGTTCGCGGTGAACCGGCCGGCGACGAAGGCGAGGACGATGTCGGCGGCGAAGCCGGATTCCCCCTTGTAGCCGTGCTCGGCAGCGGCCTCCTGGAGACCGTTGTGCTCGTCGCCGGTGAACCGCAGCGGTCCGACACGGACGGTCCGCTTGGTGCCGGTGAAACGGCGGATCGCCGGCTGCACGCTCTGCACCGCTCGCTCGGCGGTGGGGGCGGGGCGGAGGATCTGCTGCTGGACAGCGTGCAGTTCGTCCGGGTCGGGGCCGCCCTCGGTCCCGACCTCCCGGTCCGGCGCCCCCTGGCGTCGGGCCGTCTCCGCCACCCCTGGGGCGGAGATCCCCGAAGACCGGCCTTGAGTCGGACTCGGGGTACTACTGGCTCCGCCCGGGGCTGGGGTGGTCACCTCCCGCTGCACGAAAGGAGCTTCGTGATGAGGACCGTGCATGGCTGGTATCCGTGTCCTTCGTAGTTGTGTGGATGGCTGGTGAGGGCATGTGCGCGGTGAGGACGCGTGGATGGGTTGGGCATCCGCGGGCCCGCCAGCGGCTGTGCAGGACGCCGTGGTCGGCTTCTATTCCTGACCGCCTGGTCCCCGGCCCCCGGTCCCCAGTCCCGCTCCTCGGTCCTGACCGCCTGGTCCCCGGCCCCCGGTCCCCAGTCCCGCTCCTCGGTCCTGACCGCCTGGTCCTCGGTCCCGGTCCTCGGTCCCGGTCCCCGGTCCTCGGTCCCGGTCCCCGGTCCTCGGTCCCGGTCCCGGTCCTCGGTCCCCAGGTCGGTCCCGGGTCGGTCCCCGGTCCTGGTCCCGGGACCGGTGGCCCTGTTTTGGTGGTTCCTTGGTCCGTTGGGGATGGAGCGGGGTCGGTCCCCGGTGTGCGTAATCCCCGGGGACCGGCTCTGCCTGTTGCAGGGGGACGGGCGGGGGTCGACCGGTCTTATGGCGCGCTGAGCAGGGGTTTCGTAGCTGTGGCGGTGGGTTGTAGTCCGGTCCCGTCGAGCGCTGGTGCAGGTCCCCACGGTCCCCGGTCCCGTTTTGCCGCGGCCTTTGGCTGGAGCTCGGTCCCCACGCGTGTCGGGGACCGGTCCCCGCGGTGGGGACCGGGGACCGACGGGTCGTCAGGGGGACGGTCCCCGCTTTCGACGGGCTCGGTCCCCGCGTGCGGCTCCCGCTAGACCTGTCGGGATCTCCGCAGGCCGGGGACCGGGGACCGCGCGGTGTTCCAGTGCACCCAGGTGCGGGCAGGGCAGTCGTGTCATGCGGGGTCTCCCAGGGGGCGGCCGCGCGTGGGGTGGATCGGGGTGCGCCGGGCGGGTGAGGGTGAGCTGGGTGGCCTGGGAGGTCAGGCCGCGGGGTGGCGTCTGCGGTCGGGGCCGTCGAGGATGACGCGTTCGGTCATCTCGGCGAGGCGGGAGGCGACGCGGTCTCCGAGGGCGGTGCGGAGGTCGGCGGTGGGGAGGTTGGTGGTGATCAGGGTGGGGCGCAGGTGCTCGTACCGGTGGTTGATCAGCCGGTAGGTGAGCTCCTCGGTCCACTCGCTGTTCTTGGCCGCTCCGAGGTCGTCCAGGAG
>NZ_JBHYMF010000365.1:0-2302 GCF_042742855.1 Streptomyces sp. NPDC058877
GAACCCCCGACCCTTCGCCTGGACGAAGAGCGCCGACGAGATCCTCGAACGCCTGGCCTCATATCTTGATCGAATTCCCGGCGCAGGACACTAGCACCCTCCCTCGCCCTCCAGACCACGGATCCGGCGGATTCGGTTGCCCGGGATCCGATGTCCCTTCGGTCGGACACGCGGGGTCGGAGGGGGCCGCCGGGGAGGACCGCGGGCCCCGTGCCGCCGGGGCCGGTCCCCCGCTCGTCCGCGCGCCCCGGATCGCCGTCGGGTGCTGAGGGGCGGCCTGAGCGGGACCGGTGGGATACCGGGTCACAGCCCGTGTTCGTCCAGCAGCCTCATCAGGTTCCGCTTGCGCTTCTGGGCGGTGCGCAGGTCGGTGACGTAGGCGGTGAAGTCGTCCGGCGTGCCGAGGCGGTGGTGGCAGTCGCGGATGCTCAGGAGCAGGCTGACGAGTTGTTCGTAGGCGCGGTTGCCGGTCTCGCGGGTGAGGCGGGCGGCCAGGCGGAGGTAGACGGTGAGGGCGTCGGCGGGGCGGGTGGGGCGGGTCCGGTCGGCGAGGGCGAGCCATTGGCCGTCGTGGGCGCCGTGCTCCGTGGCCGCCTGCCAGGCGGCGTCCACCTCCCCGTCGTCCAGGAGGGCGTCGACGAGGACGCGCCAGCCGTGGCTCCTCGCCCGCTCCGCGTCGATGCGCAGCAGGGCCAGGGCCCGTTCCCGCTCGGCCGGCCAGCAGGCGGCGGCCCCGGCCGCGGCGCGCAGTTGTCGGTAGGCGGGCAGGATGCGGCGGGCGGCGAAGTGGTCGCGGCGCAGGGTGACGGCATCGGCGAGCCGGTCGGCCTTCGCATAGCGGTCGGCGAGGTCGTCGACGAGGGCGGTGTCGACCGCGGCCAGGTCCTCGGTCTCGCGGATGCCGCGCTCGGCCCATTCCAGGGCTTCGGCGGTGCGGCCGGCGGTGTCGAGTTCGCGGGCGACGAGCAGGTGGGTGTGGCCGTTCGGGGCGAGGTCGGCGGCGTGCACGGCGATCACCGTGTCGAGGTCACGCCCCGACTTCGCGAGGCGCTGCATCAGGTGCTTCTCGGCCCAGCCGGTGCGCTTCGCCTGCCATGCCTCGGCCGCGCGCCGGCGCAGGACGGCCATCCCCCGCTCGCCGAGCAGGTCCTCGTAGTCGAGCGGGTCGACGTCCGTCAGATCGGCCGCGTCGTCCAGTGCGTGCGTCACCAGCCAGTGCGCGAGCTCCTCCGGGTCGGGACGGGCCGCGCGGCAGGCCTCGTGGTGGGCGTCGGCGAGGTCGGCGCCGATCTGTCCGAGACCGCCGTCGGAGTCGTCGACGTCTTCGACCACCCGGGCCAGCAGGTCGATCGCCTCCCTGGCCAGCGCCGTTGCGTCGGCCGCCCGGTCGGAGGCCGTCAGCGACCGGATCGCACGGACCGCTTGTCCGGCCTGGTCGGCATAGGCCCGGGCGTCGGCGTACTCGACGTAGCCGTACTGGGCGAACGGGCCGATGTCGAGCAGCTCTCGGATGCGGGACCGGATTTCGGCCAGGTCGCCGCGGGCGCTCGCCGCCCGCACCTCCAGCCGACGCCGCAGCTGCCGGTCCTCGGCCATCTCCTCCCGCACGAGGGCGAGCAGGTCCTCCCGCGGGAGACCCCGCAGCCAGGCGTCGAGGCCCCGCGCCGCGTCCCGGGCCGACCGGCGCAGGCGGGGGAGGTCGGCCTCCTGCGCGATCAGGGTCAGGCCGAGTGCGACCAGGTGCTTGCAGAAGTTGCCCTCCTGGCCGTACGGGCAGTCGCAGGTGCCGGTCGGTTTTCCGCGCCCGCCCAGGAGCAGTTCCACCCGGTACCGCTCCGTGCCGCGCACCGATGCGCTGATCCGGTCGTCATCGACGTCGACCCCGGACACCGCGTCGACGTAACCCAGCCCGCGCTCGAACGAACGCTTCCCGGCCAGTGCCTTCAGTTTCGCTTCCGTGAGACCGCCCACGATCCTCCGCGCTCCGATCCGGCTCGGGCTCCGCCCGGCGGCCCCCTTCGCCGGGACCGTCGGGTCGGACGACTTCGACGAGCAGAATCGTGCCACCCTCCACGGGGCGCCGTCCCCGTCGGTCCGAGCCGCCCCCCGTCAGGTCGGCTCGGTCGTACGGTCGTTCCCCCCTCGCCCCGTTGCCGTGCCGGCCCGTCGGTCTGTCGACCCGTTGCCCTGTCGGCTCGTCGGCTCGTCTCCCCGGAACGAGGACCCGCGGCTGATCGACGGGGTGCGGGGGGGCGGGTTCCGTCGCCGGCTACGACCGGGAAGCGCCCCGGCCCCCCCCCGG
>NZ_JBHYMF010000366.1:0-2274 GCF_042742855.1 Streptomyces sp. NPDC058877
GAGCCGGCGCGCGACGCGTTTCCGATCGAGGCCGGGTGGTGGCCGGGACGATTCGCCGCCGTCGGGAAGGGGCCTTCGCCTTCCCGACGGGAACGGCCTCTTCCCGCAAGGAGCCCGCAATCTTGTAGGGCCCTCCCCAAGAAGCGTCCTGGTAACGCACCTCCGGTGCTGCTCCGTGCTCAGGCGGGGAACGGCAGGGAGGGGGACGACCGCGCGACGTAGGCGAGCCCGTCGAACGCAGCGGCCGGTGACAGCGGGCGCACCTGCCGTCGGTAGGACCAGCGCGGCGCCATGGCGCCGAAGCTCCGCGTGCCGTGGCTGCCGACGAGCCACTCCCGTACGGCCGTCGGTGCCGCGGCCGCGCCGCGCAGGTCCACGAAGTGGTCGTCCGGGCGGGCCGCGCCGAGTCGGGCCTCCACGGTGCCGGCGGGGGCGGGACCGATCCGATGCGTGACGACGGGGCCTCCCCGGGGAGCGCGCCACGGGCCGGACCGCATGCGCCGGGCGCGGAACGAACCGCTGCCGAACAGCAGGCCGAGCGCGTAGTAGGTCGCGCCGCAACGGACACGGAGGTGCCTGCCCAAGGCGGGTGCGCCTCCGCGGAGGCTCGTGGAGACGTGCCCGTTGTGCGCCCAGAGGACGACCTTGGCCGACGGTTCGTCGAGCACCGTGCCCACGGCATCGGCCATGTACCGGTCCCGTACGGCGAAGGGCGTCCCTTCCGGGGCTGCCTGGTGCCTGTCGCGGGTGACCAGATCGGCCGCCCGGAGCAGGACGCCGGCGTGCTCCAGAGCCTCGGCCGCATCGGGGAAACGTTCCCGGAGGAACTCCAGCAGCTCTCGGGCCCGGCACACCAGGCGTCGCTCAGGGTCGGGCCGTGACCCCGGATGCGCCGTGGCGAGCACGCGGAGCGGGCGGAGGAGCCTCACCACCCGATCGGGGGCCGCCTCCTGCAAGAAGGAGTCGATCAGCACCAGGGAGTTGCCGCACTGCTGTGGGTCGATGCCGATGAAGCGCACCTTCTGCTCCTCGCTCCTCCCGCGGTTGTGAGCACGCATCCACTCGACCATGGCGAGCACCTCAAGGGTCCGCCACGTCCAGAACCCCAACCCGGCGATGGCCCGTGCGGCGTCGCCGACACCGTGACGGACGTACGCGTCGACGGCCGGTCCGGCCGAAGCGCTGGCCTCCATGGCCAAGGCGTTGAAGCCCAGCTCGGTCACCAAGAACTCCAAGAGGCGGTGCTTGAGCTGGAAGAACTCGCTCGTTCCGTGGGTGGCTTCGCCCAGGCCTACGACCCGTACTCCGGCGAGCACCTCCTTCAGCGGTTGAAGATCGACAGTGGGCCCACCGGCGCGGACGCCGGCCAACGGCAGTGCGGCATCGGCCAACCACCTCGTCACTTCGTCGGGCACGGGAGTCCTTCCCTCGCTGGGGTGTCCGTCGAAGCCGATCACATCCCCGGCCGGTCCGGAAACGGGGCAGGGACGTGGGCCCCGGATCGGCGGGGGAGACCCCCCGCCCGCTGGTGAACGCTTCACTGGAGCGCTGATGGGCGGTCATGGGCACCGGGGATTCGGTTGCTCGGGCCACCCCGCCCCGTTCCCCCTGCGGGAGCAGCCGGTGGAGGACTTCGCTCGCCCCTTTGCCTCCCGGTACCGGGGACGTGCCGCTACCGTGGTGGCATGGCACGGGAGATCCGGATCGAGATCAGCGACGAGGCGTACGAGGCGCTGGAGCGCGCCGCCGCCGAGAGGCGCGTGGATGCCGAGGCGTATGCGAGCAGGGTGCTGGACGCAGACCTGACGCGAAGTCGTTTCCTGGAGGGGGCGCGGCAGTTCGTCGCCGAGCACGGCCAGGTCTTCGCCGACCGCTTCGGCGGCCCTGCCGGCCGCGGCGCCGACGCCGCCTGATCCGGAGCGCTCGGCATGTTCCTGCAGATCGACCTCTCCTTCCTGCTCGACATCGCCCAGCGCGAGATCCCGGGCGATCCCGAGATCTCCGACTGGGGCTCACTCGAAGCGGCTCGTGCCCGGCACGCGTTCCGGGTGATGGACACCCCGGTTTACGACCAGCCGCACCACCGCGCCGCCGCCCTCCTGGAACAACTGGTACGGATCCCTGCCCTGGAGCACTCGAACGAGCTGTACGGCATGACCGTGGCCGCCGCTTACCTCCACGCCTCCGGGCATCCGATCCGGGTCACGCCCAAGGAGGCCGTCGAACTCGTCGAGGAGGTCCTTGCCGGACGTGCCGACGTGCGACGCATCGCAG
>NZ_JBHYMF010000367.1:0-2203 GCF_042742855.1 Streptomyces sp. NPDC058877
CCGCCGCCCTCCATCGGGAGGGCAGCGGCGCCTTTCTGTGTTCATTGACGTCCCAAGTGAGACATCAATGTCTCATAAGGTGTACTGTTGTCTCATGACAGTCGACCGCACCCAGGTGCTCCGTGCCGCCGCCGCCCTGCTCACCCGCAAGGCAACCGCCACCATGGACGAGGTCGCCAAGGCCGCGGGAATCGGCCGGGCCACGCTCCACCGGCACTTCGCCGGGCGGGACGCCCTGGTGCGGGCACTCGAAGAGCTCGGACTGCAGGAGCTGGAAGCCGCCCATGACCGGGCCCGCACCGACGAGGGGCCGGCGGACGAGGCCGTCCGCCGGTTGGTCGCCGAGGTGGAGCCCGTTGCCCCCCTGCTCTCGTTCCTCGTCACGGAGAACCAGCTCTTCGAGGGCGACCAACAGAACGAGGGGTGGGAACGGCTCGACGCCCGGGTCTCGGCGCTCTTCCGGCGCGGTCAAGAGCAGGGCGTCTTCCGGATCGACCTCACCCCCGCCTGGCTCACCGAGGCCCTGTACGGGCTCATCGGTTCCGGAGCCTGGGCCGTACAGGACGGCAGGGTCGCCGCCAAGGACTTCCAGTACATGATCGTCGAGCTCTTGCTCGGCGGAGCGCGCAGGAGCGTGGAGAAGTGACCACCAGTACCTTCAGGAACGCGAACCACGTCGAGGACGCGCGCCGCCCCGGTCGGTGGCTCGCCCTCTCCGTGCTCGTCCTGGCCGTCCTCCTCGTGGCGGTCGACGCCACGGTGCTCGGTCTCGCCACCCCCTTCCTCTCCGAGGACCTCAAGCCGTCCGGCACCCAGCTGCTCTGGATCGGCGACGTCTACTCCTTCGTCATCGCCGGACTCCTCGTCTCCATGGGCAGCCTCGGCGACCGCATCGGCCGCAAGAAGCTGCTGCTGATCGGCGCGACGGCCTTCGGTGCCCTCTCGGTCCTCAACGCCTATGCCACGAGCCCCGAGACGATGATCGTGGCCCGTGCACTGCTCGGCATCGCCGGTGCGACCCTGATGCCGTCGACCCTGGCGCTCATCCGCAACCTCTTCCAAGACCCGCGCGAGCGCAGCCTCGCGATCGGCATCTGGGGCGCCATGGCCTCGGCCGGCGCCGCCGTCGGGCCGGTCGTCGGCGGATTCCTCCTGGAGCACTTCTGGTGGGGTTCGGTCTTCCTCATCAACCTGCCGGTCATGGCGGTGCTCGTCCTCGTCGGCATCAAGCTGATCCCCGAGTCGAAGAACGAGAACCCCGGCCCCTGGGACCTGCCCAGCGTCGTGCTCTCCCTCGTCGGCGTCATCGGAGTCGTCTACGCGGTCAAGGAGCTGGCCACTCACGGCCTCTCGCTCGACGCCACCGTCGCTGCCCTCGGCGGAGCCGTCGCCCTGGCCTGGTTCGTCCGCAGGCAGCTCACCCTGCCCGCACCGCTCCTGGATATGCGGCTCTTCCGCCACCGCGGCTTCTCCAGCGCCGTCCTCGCCGATCTGCTGACCATCCTCGGCCTCTCCGGCCTGGTGTTCTTCCTGTCCCAGTTCTTCCAGCTGGTCCAGGGGCGCCAACCCCTGGAAGCCGGCCTCGCCGAACTCCCGGCTGCGATCGGAGCGGTGACGGCCGGTCTGGTCGCGGGCGTCGTGGCCCGTCGTTTCTCCGTGCGGTCCGTGGTGGCCGGTGGACTCGCGGCGGTCGGGCTCTCCCTCGCGGTTCTGACCACCCTCGACCAGCACACGGGCTACCCGATGCTGGGGGCCAGTCTGCTCGTCGTCGGCGTCGGCGCGGGTTTCGCCTTCACCGTCACCGCCGACGTGATCCTCTCCAGCGTTCCCAAGGAACAGGCCGGAGCCGCCTCCGCCGTCTCCGAAACCGCGTACGAGCTGGGCGCCGCGCTCGGCATCGCGGTCCTGGGCTCCATCGTGACCGGCGTCTACCGGGGCTTCACGCCCCCTGCCGGTGTCCCCTCGGACATCGCGACGGCCGCCCACGAGTCGCTCGGCGGTGCGGTCGAGGCGGCCGGCAGCCTTGCCCCCGGTACGGCAGCGGCCCTGGTGTCCTCCGCCCAGCAGGCCTTCGTCGACGGCCTGCGGATCGCGTCCGGAGTGGGTGCGGCGGTCCTCCTGGTGACGGCGGTCGCCGCCTGGTTCCTCCTCAAGGGCCAGAAGCTGGAGAAGTGAGGAACACGACGGGGGCGGCGTCCCGACC
>NZ_JBHYMF010000368.1:0-2166 GCF_042742855.1 Streptomyces sp. NPDC058877
TGTTGAGTCGGCCCGGGGCGCGGTGCCGGGATTGCTCCCGGTCCGTTTCCCCGGACCGCTCGCCGAACCCGCCGTACCGATCTCTCGGTAACGGGCTCTCCACGGTGTCTGCCGTCAGGCAGTGGCGGGCCATGGGGTTGGGATCTTGTTACCCCGGTAGGTGTAGCGGGAGACCGTCACACCTTGCAGCCGGTAGTACTCGACCCCGTCGGCCGCGATCACCCACCGCCCTGAGGTGGTTTTCAGGTGGCGGCGCAGTTGGCCCCAGTTCCAGCGGTGGCGGGCCCGCAGCATGTGGACGAGTCTCCACCAGGTGAAGGAGTCCAGCTTGCTGAAGGTCCACTTCGCCACGGCGTGCCGGAAGTAGTTGGCCCAGCCCCGCATGATCTGGCCCAGCCGGGTCAGGGTCGATGCGAGGTCCCACTGTGATGTCTTGTGCGTCAGGGCACGGATCTTCGCCTTCAAGGTCCGGACGGGCCGGGGATCGATGAAGGTGTAGACGTACCACTTGTTCGTCCCCCTCTTGCGTTTCCACCGGATGCGGAAGCCGAGGAAGGCTAACCCGTCGCTCATGTGGACCACTTGGGTCTTGGCTGGTGACAGCCGTAGCCCCATGGTGGCCAGCAGGCGGGCGACGTCTTCGCGCAGCGCTTCGGTGTCCTCACACGAACCATGTACCAAGATCACGAAGTCGTCGGCGTAGCGGATGATCCGCCACGTCGGCCGGCCCCGGGAGTGCCGGTAGGTTCGCTTCCCCCGAGTGGACATTGCCCCGCCGTCCTTCCACGGCGCCATCACGTGCTCATCGAGCGCGGTCAGCGCGATGTTGAAGATCAACGGGGACAGGATGCCCCCCTGGGGAGTGCCGGTGTGGGTGTTGCGCTGCTCGCCGAGTTCGGTGAGCACACCGGCCTTGAGGAACGCCTTGACCAGGGCCAGCACGCGCTTGTCCTTGACGCGCGCCCGCACCCGCTCCATCACGAAGGAGTGCGAGAGGTTGTCGAAGGCCGCCTCGATGTCCGCGTCCAGCACCCAGCGGTAACCCCGGGTGCCGAAGTGGTGGATCTCGGCGATCGCGTCGTGTGGCCTGCGCCGGGGCCGGAACCCGTAGGAGACCGGCTCGAAGTCGGCCTCGAAGATGGGTTCCAGCACCAGCTTCAGCGCCGCCTGGACGACCCGGTCGGCAAGCGCGGGGATCCCGAGCTTGCGAACCTTTCCCGACCCACCCGGTTTGGGAATCTTCCTCTCCCGCACCGGCAGCGGCCGAAACGAGCCGTCCTTCAGGGCGGCCCGCAGATCGTCCAGGAAACCAGGGATCCCGATCCGCTCCTCGACCCCGGCGACCGTCAGGCCGTCGACGCCGGGAGTGTTGGCTCCCTGGTTGCCCGCGACCCGGTCGAACGCCATGACCAGCGTGGCCGGGTCGTGCACGAAGTTGAACAAGTCATCGAACCGGCGGCCCGGATCGGCCGCCGCCCAACGGTGAAGCTTGGTCTGCATCCCCGATACCCTCGTCCACGACCCGGCAGGTCCCGAACGCGGAGCGCCGCCGTTCGGCGGTGCATCTTCCGGCATTACAGCCTCCAGTCCTTCTCGAAACCGCTGCCGCCCTTCCCCATGTGCGCGGGCTTTCCCCGGCTCGGAGTACTACGGCGGCTCCGCCCCGCCCCCAGCCGATCGGCGGTCGGTGCGCCCGGCCCCGACCCCGCGCTGGACGCACGGACTCAAGGGCAGGCCGGGGACGGTTCCCATGTTCACAGTGATTCGCTCGTCGAAGTAGGAGCCCGACTATGCCCCTGCGGCATCGCTGCGAGTACGCCGCAGTTCTTCCTCGCAGCCTCCCTGGCAGCTCATGCCTACCGCCTCAGGAGTTCCCCGCCCACGCGCACGGCGGGTACGCACCGCTCCCGGCCCAGATCCACCAGGTTCGAGCCGGTGCCTAATCAAGGGGGTGTCACACGTCGGTTCCTCGCGTACTCCTCTCCGTCCCGCTTGCCGGACCCGCACCATCTGGCAGTGCTGGCACGTCCCGGCGTTGTCAGGGCTGCTCCCACCCTCCCCGGCACCACCCGGCTCAGGCTGCCCTCAGCTCCGCCGTCCCGCTGCGACGGGATCAGCGGTGAAGGTCTCTCACCTCCACTCGAACCACTGCGCCTCACGGCGCAC
>NZ_JBHYMF010000369.1:0-2156 GCF_042742855.1 Streptomyces sp. NPDC058877
GCGCGGTCCGGACCGCGCTGCGACTGCCGTCGGCGGCCACCACGTATCCGGCGTCCAGGGGGGTGCGCAGTCCGTCCGGCCCGTCCGTCCACAGGCGCACCACGTCGTCGCCCCGGGGCCTGACGTCGAAGACGGTGGTGGAGAAGCACACCTCGGCGTGCGGGTGGACCTCCAACGCCGCCAGGAGCAGCGGCGTGAGGCGGGACTGCTCGACGTGCACCCGGTAGGGGTGGTCGGTGCGGCCTGCGAGCGCGTCGTAGCCCATGCGGTGCAGCACCCGCTGCGCCAAGTCGCGCCATTGGATCTCGTGCACCTCCCGCCCCGCCGCGCGCAGTGCGGACGCCACGCCGAGTTCGTCCAGCAGGTCCAGGGTGGCGGGGTGGAAGGTGGAGGCGCGGGAGGCGGTCGACAGGGCCGGGCCGGATTCCAGCACGGTCACCGGCACTCCGCCCTGCGCCAGCACGAGGGCCGTGGTGAGCCCGACGGGCCCGGCTCCCACCACGACCACCGGGCGACGGCGAACGCTCACTTCGTTCCGCCCGTGCGGCGGGCGAGCCGGCGCAGCAGACCGGTCTCCTCCGCAGGGTCGACGGGCAGTCCGGTCTGCTTGAGCGCCCAGCGGGCCGAGCAGATGTTGGAGGTGAGCAGGGTCCGGTCGTTGCCCTCGCCGATCCGGGCCAGGGCGTCGAAGGTGAACATGCCCGTGCCGGTGAGCAGCAGGGCCTCGTCGTTGCCGAGCTCCGCGTCGGCGACCTGACGGACGAGGTCGTCGGTGCTGACCTCGTAGGGCGAGAAGCGGTCGCCGGCCCGGATCGGGACGACCTTCGAGACCGTCAGGCCCGCGTCCTCCCAGAACGTGCGGGACAGGTCGGTCAGCCAGGGCTCGTACGGCGAGACGAGTACGACGTCCCGGATTCCCAGGTCCGCGCAGGTGTCCAGGGTGGCGAGGGTGGAGGAGGCCACCGGCCTGCCGCCGGATTCCCCGAGCTTGTCGCACAGGGCCCGGTCGCCATCGGGGCCGAGGAGGTAGTGCGAGCCGCTGCAGGCCACCACGACGGCACCGAGCTTCAGGCCGCCGAATCCGTCGATGACCTCGCCGAGGCCCTCGTTGTACGCGTCGAGGCGCTCACGCAGGCCCATTCCCGGCAGGACCGGGAAGCGGGAGGTGTGCAGGTTCATGGCGGGCCGGACGAGGTTGCCGATCTCCGGCTCGGCAGCGGCGTTCCCGGAAGGAACGACCACTCCGATGCGCTCCGCCGATTGCAAGGACATCTGGTTCCCCTTTTCCAGGTCTTTCCGGCTATTTCCATAAGGAATTCTCGACGGCCGGGACGTGCCGATGTGACCGGGAAGCAGGGAAGGAAGACATGGAATTACCGAGGCCATGCTTCGAAGTGCGTCCCACACCGCTTTCCCGATCGGCTTTCCGGGCCGAGAGGGTGCACCGTCGCACTCACCGGGAAGGTTCACGGCCTGGCGACGTGTGAAACGCTAAATCTCACCATGGCGGGGGGGCACTACGGAATCACGCAGTGAGCCGTGACTTCTGCGGAATTCCGTAGCGGGGAACGGGGGCGCCCAGCGCGGTGGCGAGCTGCGCCCTGCGGTGGATCGACAGCTTCCGGTACATCCGCGTGAGGTGCTGTTCCACGGCGCGGCACGAGACGTTCAACTGCTCGGCAATCTTCTGGTTGGTCATTCCGGAAACCACCATGCCGGCGATGCGCGATTCGTGCGGGGTGAGCGCGGCAACGGGTGCGGCCGGCCGAGCGCCCGGTTCGCGCCCGGTGAGCGCCTCGTGGCCGTATTCGACGGTCCAGGCACGGACGCGGGTACGGGCGACGAGGTCCTGTCGCGCCAGCGGATCCCCCCGCAGGACGCGGTGGAGCGACACCTCGTCGGAGACGGCGAGGACGAGGATGTCCCCGTTGCCCGCACCGGCGGGTCCACCACCCAGGAGGACACCGCGGCCGGCCAGGGACCGGAGGTGGGCGAGGTAGTCGGACCACGCCCGGTGCAGGCGGGGCTCGGCGGGCCGGAAGGTGCGTTCGACGACGTACGGCATGGGGGTGTGTTCACCTCGGCAGGTCGGTGGGGAACATGGGCGAGGGGCCCGCGACAAAGGCGGGACCCGGCAGGCCGTGGTGGTACCGGCC
>NZ_JBHYMF010000370.1:0-2143 GCF_042742855.1 Streptomyces sp. NPDC058877
AGCCTCCGCCAACTTGAAGTCGCAGGTCAAAGGACTGGTGTGACCGGTCCCCGGGGCGCTCATGCTGGTCGTGGGCGGAAGTCCACGGAGAAGATCATCCGTCAGCGGTTGACTTCGAGGTTCGTCAAGACGAGCAGGGCTCGCAGGAGCTGGGTGGCGCGGGCGGGGTCGGTGCGGAGCTTGGTGAGGGTTCGCCAGTTCTTGAGGTGGGCGAAGCCGTGTTCGACCGGTGCGCGTCCGACGGCGAGGACGCGGTTGGCTTCCTTCTCGCCTGGGGTGAGCTTGTGGGTGCGGCTGGCGGTGTAGCCGGTGACGATCACGGGGTCGAGGATGTCGTTGTCCAGGCCGCGGAAGCCGAGGTCGGCCAGTGCCCCGAGGCCGGCGGCGCGCAGGTGGGTCAGGATGTGGTCGTGGCGGGCGGCGGTGTTGTCGTGGGTGCGGCCGGGCCGGGCAGCGGATATCCAGATCAGGCGCCCGTTCTCGTCGGTCAGGGCGAGGAAGTGCAGGCCATGAGTGCGGTGCTTGCCGGAGTAGTTGCGCCGGTCGGCTCTGCCTGTACGGCGCTGGGTGCGGATGAGGGTGCCGTCGATCAGGATCACCTCCCCGCCTTTCTTGACGACCTTCTTCAGGGCGCGGTCCAGGCGCGGGGCCTGTGCGGCGAGCAGTCCGATCAGCTCATCGCGCCAGCGGCGGACGGTGGACTCGGACACGTCGTTGCCGCCGGCGATGTCGGCCAGGCGCTGGTCGTGGCGCAGGACGGCCAGGACGATCACCGCGATCTTCCCGGGCGGCAGGATCCGCCATCGGGACCGAATCGTCTTCAGATGACGCCGTAGCAGGTCGGCGAGGTGGTTGACGGTGCGCGTGGACAGCGGCAGACGGCACTGGTAGACAAGCGTGCAGGTGTCCTCGGCGCGCTCTTTGGTATTCGTCACACAATTCCAACGGCCGCCGGGGACAACCCGGTTACGCGCGTGCTGACCCGCTCCGAGTGGCGGTGCTGCTGGTCACAGGCGGGTGGTGAACCGGCCGTCGGGCAGTTTGCGGAGCCAGCCGCGGTCAACGAGCCTGACCAGCTTGCCGCGCAGCGGTTCCAGCTTGGACTTCACGCTGACGTCCACCCCCACCACCTCGCCGACCTCGCGGGCCATGACCGGTCCGGCGGCCTGTCGCACGGCGGTGATGATGCGCTGGTAGTCCGGCGGGAGCGAATCCTCCTCCACGCCCGGTTCGCGATGCGGGATCAGCATCACCGCCCGGCCGCCCACCTGCCCGGAAATCGACCGGGCTGAGGAGCGTTCCTCCGCGAGCTGCTCGCTCACCCTCCCAAGGACACGTTCGGCGACGGCGAGCTCGTCCCGCTCAGCCCGCACCGCTTCCAGCTGCTTGGCCAGCTGTTCTTCGAGTTCGTCCAGTTCCGCACGGCGCGTAGTGATCCGTTCGAGCAGTTCGGGATCCAGCATGCGCAGAATCGTAGGAGGCGACCGAACCGCAGCGAGCAAGAACCGGACGGTCAACTCCCCGCTTCTGCAACCGGCCTCCCGCGAAGGAACTGCTTCGCCGCCTCGACTGCTTCCCTGTTGAGCTCCTCGACGGAAACTTCCCAGCTCTCCTGCCAATCGTCCAGGTTGAAATGACACGAGACGAGGGACTGCAGCTCTTCGGGGTAGCCGAGGTCGTAGGCGACGTCTGCCCAGATGAGGTGGGTGCCAGTGGCGGGATCCAGGGTTCCGTCGGCTATCTGACCGGCGATCCAGTAGGCCATCGCCCACTTTGCGGCCCGAGGGTCGGCGGGCGGATGGAAGAGAAGTCCCAGTTCCTCCAGCACCTGGTCGAAGAGCGCTGGCGCTTCGGGTTCCTCGCTCTGGAGGAGACCGGCCAGCATGGCGAGGGAGGGACTCTCGACCTCGGCAATGAGGGCGTCAAGCCCTGCCTGGATGAGCCGGTCGGACCCGACATGCCTACCGAATGCCCGCTCGCGCGCGATGTGGCGGAGCTGTTTGAGGGCGTCATCGCGGGTCATCAGAGTCTTCTCGGTCGGCGTCTAGCTAGGGAGCGTATTGGGTCGTGATCAATCTGTGGGTTTTGCCTGCGTGGCGAGTCCTGGGCAGGTAGACCTTCTTGGGTGACTCGTGTGCAACTG
>NZ_JBHYMF010000371.1:0-2093 GCF_042742855.1 Streptomyces sp. NPDC058877
ACCGACCTGTCGCGGTGGGATCCCGACGAGCTTCAGGCGGTGGCTCTCGCGCTCAACAGCAGGCCCCGTAAGACCCTCGGCTGGAAGACACCAGCTGAAGCCCTCAACGAGCACCTACTATCGATTCAGGCCCACGGTGTTGCGACGACCGGTTGAGTCCGGGTTGACAGCCGTGATCCGCGTGATGAATGAGCTGTCCGGGCTCGACCTCGCGGGACGCGAGGGCGTACTCGAGCGTGGACAGCACCAGGTCGGCGTCCGCGCGGGCGGAGGTCTCCCAGGCCACCACCCGGCGGGAGAACGCGTCGCGAATCGCGGACAGCCACAACGGGCCCTCGCCGGTGGCGATCATCGTCAGATCGGTGACCCACAGCCGGTTCTGCTGCGCACTCGCGGTGAAGTCGCGCTGGACCAGGTCCGGGGCGAGCGTGGCCTTGGGATCCCGGCGCGTGAAGCCCTTGCGACGTGGGCTGATGCCCGCGATGTCGGCCTCGCGCATCAGGCGCTCGACCCGCTTGCGGCCCACATGGACGCCCTCGCGCTTGAGCACGGCGTGCACGCGCGGCGAGCCGTAGATCCCGCCCGAGTCGGCGTGGATCTCCTTGATCTGCTCGGTCAGTTCCGCGTCCCGGCGCACGCGCTCGCACGGCTCGCGCTCGGCACGACGCCAGCGGTAGTACGTCGAGGAGGCGATGGAAAGTTCCCGAAGTACGCACTCGACCCCCAGGTGCGGGTGCTAGTCAACGAGCTCCGTCACCTGGACCGGGTCGGGTCGAGCTGCGCCGCGAAAAACGCCGAGGCCGTCCGCAGAACCTCGTTCGCCCGCTTGAGCTGGACGTTCTCCTTGCGCAGCGCGGCGAGCTCCGCCCGCTCGTCGGTGGTCAGCCGGTCGTCACGCTCGCCGGCGTCCGCCTCGGCCTGCCGGATCCAGCCGCGCAGGGCCTCGGGGTGCACACCGAGGTCGACGGCGAGCTTCTTGATCTGCGGCTTCGGCTCGGAGGCGCGGTACATCCGCACCGCACGCTCACGCAACTCCAGCGAGTACTTTCTGGGTGCAGCCATGGTCGATGTTCCTCTCATGAGTCCCATCTGACCCTCTGCCAACACACTCCGCATCTCGGGGGAAGCTCACGGACGTCCTCCCCCGCCACCCGGGCCGCGGCCAGGGGCGACGGACCGTGCACGGTGATGGTCGAGGCCTCGGTGACGACGTCGGCACCGAGGCCCCGCGGCGGGCCCACGTGGCTGTCGCGCGCGTGTAGATCCGCTCCTCCGTCCGGGAGACACCGGCGGCCCGGGTGAGGAAGGCGGTCAGCTGGGGCTGCACGTCGGAACAGGTGGCGGATGTGACGGCCGTGTGCACGGGCCGGGGACCCGCCGGGCAGCGCGCGAGCGTCCCGCCATCCGCGTGCGGGAGCAGCTCGACTCCGGCATCGGCGAGCACGGCCACCAGAGCGGCGGGGAACAGGGAGACGGGGACGTCGGCGAGGCGGACGGTGCCGCCCGTGATGCCGACGGCCAGGGCGAGGACGACGGCCTCCAGTCGGTCCGGCGGGACACCGACGGTGCCGCCGGTGATGCGGTCGGTACCGGTGGCGTGCAGGGCGGTGGTTCCCTCCCAGACGATGCCGCCCCTCGTTCGTGGAGCATCGCGGCCGTCGCCAGGACCTCGGGCTCCCTGTTCGGGTGCAGGATGGCGGACGTGCCGGGTGCACGGGCGGCCAGCAGCATCGCGGTGGTTGTGGCCCCCGAGCTCGGCCCCCACTTCTGCGTCAGCACGTCGGCGGTGAACGGTGTAGGCCCCGAGCCGGGCAGGCGGGCTCCGATGCGAGTGCCGGTGACGTCCAGCGTGGCGCCGGCAGCCTCCATGACGACCAGGTGCCGGTGACCCTGCCGGGCGGCGAAGGCGTCGCCGCCCGGCAGGGGGAAGCGGACCTGTCCGGCTCGGGCGCGCAGGCCGGCGGCCATGACGACGGTGGTGCGGATGCGCCGGCCCAGTTCGTCCGGGATGACGGGGCGCCATTCGGAGGCTCGGCCCGCGAGCCCTGACCGGCAACGCCGTAGGCGCCTGCCCCTGCCGGCCGAAGCCGTCG
>NZ_JBHYMF010000372.1:0-1955 GCF_042742855.1 Streptomyces sp. NPDC058877
CCCCGTCGAGCGCATGATGCGCGACGCCAAGATCACCCAGATCTACGAAGGCACCAACCAGGTCCAGCGCATCGTCATGGCCCGCAACCTCCCGTAACCAGCAGCCCCTCGAAAGGAGACAGGCCGTGACCCTGAAGATCGCTGTCTGTGTGAAGTACGTTCCCGACGCGACCGGCGACCGCGGTTTCGCCGACGACCTGACGACCGACCGCGAGGCCGTCGACGGCCTGCTCTCGGAGCTGGACGAGTACGCCGTCGAGCAGGCCCTCCGGATCTCCGAGGAGTCCGACGACGCCGAGGTCACCGTCCTCACGGTCGGCCCGGACGACGCCAAGGACGCGCTGCGCAAGGCCCTGTCGATGGGTGCCGACAAGGCCGTCCACGTCAACGACGAGGACATCCACGGCTCCGACGTCATCGCCACCTCCGCGATCCTGGCGAAGGCCCTGGAGAAGGTCGGCTTCGACCTGGTCGTCTGCGGCATGGCCTCGACGGACGGCACCATGGGCGTGCTGCCCGCACTGCTCGCCGAGCGGCTGGGCCTGCCCCAGGTCACCCTCCTCTCGGAGCTCTCGGTGGAGGACGGCCTGGTCAAGGGCCGCCGTGACGGCGACGCCGCCACCGAGCTCCTGGAGGCCGCACTGCCGGCCGTCGTCTCGGTCACCGACCAGTCCGGCGAGGCCCGTTACCCCTCCTTCAAGGGGATCATGGCCGCCAAGAAGAAGCCGGTCGAGGAGTGGGACCTGGACGACCTGGAGATCGACGCCGACGAGGTCGGCCTCGCCGCTTCCTGGACCCTGGTCGACTCGGCAGCCGCCCGTCCGGCCCGCACCCAGGGCACGATCGTCCCGGACGAGGGCGACGGCGGCAAGCAGCTCGCCGCCTTCCTCGCCTCCCAGAAGTTCATCTGATCCACCGTCACCCCACCTCAGGAGCAAGGAATCATGGCTGAGATCCTGGTTCTCGTGGACCACGCCGACGGTGCGGTCCGCAAGCCGGCCCTCGAACTGCTGACCCTGGCCCGCCGTCTCGGCGAGCCCTCGGCCGTCGTCCTCGGCGCCGGCGAGGCCGCCGCCTCGATCGCCGCCACGGCGGGCGAGTACGGCGCGGCCACCGTCTACGTCGCGGACGGCGCCGAGTTCACCGACCAGCTCGTCGTCCCTAAGGTCGACGCGGTCACCCAGATCGCGAAGGAGAAGGGGGTGGCCGCCGTCCTGGCGACCTCCTCCGGCGAGGGCAAGGAGATCGCGGCCCGCGTCGCGCTCCGCCTCGGCTCCGGCCTGATCACCGACGCCGTGGAGCTGGAGGCCGGCGAGAACGGGCCGGTCGCCACCCAGTCCGTCTTCGCCGCCTCGTACCAGGTGAAGTCGACGGTCTCGCACGGCGTCCCGGTCATCACCGTCAAGCCGAACTCCGCCGCCCCGGAGGCCGCTCCGGCCGCCGGCGCGATCGAGAACGTCACCGTCGCCTTCACCGGCAACGCCGCCAAGGTCGTTTCGCGCACCCCGCGCGTCTCCACCGGCCGCCCCGAGCTGACCGAGTCCGCGATCGTGGTCTCCGGCGGCCGTGGCGTCGGAGCGGCCGAGGGCTTCGCGGTCGTCGAGAAGCTGGCCGACTCGCTCGGCGCGGCCGTCGGCGCCTCCCGCGCCGCCGTGGACGCCGGCTGGTACCCGCACTCCAACCAGGTCGGCCAGACCGGCAAGCAGGTCTCGCCGCAGCTGTACGTGGCGGCGGGCATCTCCGGCGCGATCCAGCACCGGGCCGGCATGCAGACGTCGAAGACGATCGTCGCGGTCAACAAGGACGCCGAGGCGCCGATCTTCGACCTGGTCGACTACGGCGTGGTCGGTGACCTCTTCGAGGTCCTGCCGCAGCTGACGGACGAGATCGGCGCGCGCTGATCCGCTTGATCCACTGACACCCACGCAAAGGGGGCGGGTGGCACAGAGTGCCAC
>NZ_JBHYMF010000373.1:0-1932 GCF_042742855.1 Streptomyces sp. NPDC058877
GCGCACGACTGTGCGCACGGGCCCGTGGAACAGGGGTCCGCCGGGGCGGGATCCCTTACTTGTCCTCGGAGACCTCGGCCTCGCCGGTGACGGCCTCGACGGCCTCGGCGGCGGTCTCGACCTCGTCCTCGTCGTCGGACAGGTCGACGACCTCGCCGTTGCCGTCCTTGACCGTGGCGGCCTCGACGACGACCGCGAGGGCCTTGCCGCGGGCGACCTCGCCGACGAGCATCGGAACCTGGCCGCCCTGGGCCACGGCCTGGGCGAACTGGTCGGGGCTCATGCCGGAGGAAGCGGCACGGCGGAACAGGTGCTCGGTGAGCTCCTCGCGGGAGACGTCGAGCTTCTCCTTGTTGACGAGCTCATCGAGGATGAACTGCGTCTTGATGCCCTTCTCGGCCTGCTCCTTGGTCTCGGCCAGGAACTCTTCCTCGGTCTTGCCCTGCATCTCCAGGTACTTCGCGAGGTCGATGCCCATCTGACCGAGCTGGTGGTGCTCCAGGTTGTGCTTGCGGGTGTTGATCTCGTCCTCGAGGAGCTTCTCGGGCATCGGGACCTCGACCAGCTTGAGGAGCTCGTCGAGGACGCGCTCCTGGGCCTGGGTGGCCTGGTCGAACTGCTTCATGTTCTCGAGGCGCTTGCGGCTGTCGGCCTTGAGCTCGTCGAGGGTGTCGAACTCCGACGCCATCTGCGCGAACTCGTCGTCGAGCTCGGGGAGCTCACGGGCGGCGACGACGGTGACCTTGACGGTGACCTCCGCGTCCTTGCCCTCGGCGGAGCCGCCCTTCAGCTGGGAGGTGAAGGTGGCCTCGCCACCGGCCTCCAGGCCCTTGACGGCCTCGTCGATGCCGTCGAGCAGCTCGCCGGAGCCGATGGTGTACGAGACGTCCTTGGCGACTCCGTCGGGCAGGACCTCGCCGTCGACCTTGGCCTCCAGGTCGATGGTGACGACGTCGCCCTCGGCGGCGGCGCGCTCGACCGGGGAGGTCGAGGCGAAGCGCTCACGGAGCTGCTCCACGGACTTCTCGACGTCCTCGTCGGTGACCTCGACCGCGTCGACGGTGACCTCGATGCCGGAGTAGTCCGGGATCTCGAGGGCCGGGCGGACGTCGACCTCGGCGGTGAAGGCCAGCAGCTCGCCGTCCTTCAGCTCGGTGATGTCGACCTCGGGCTGGCCGAGCGGGTTGACCTCGGCCTCGTTGACGGCCTCGGTGTAGAACTTCGGGAGCGCGTCGTTGACGGCCTCTTCCAGCACGGCGCCGCGGCCGAACCGCTGGTCGATCACGCGAGCCGGGATCTTGCCCTTACGGAAGCCCTTGACCGTGACCTGCTGGTTGATCTTCTTGTACGCCGCGTCGAGGCTGTCCTTGAGCTCCTCGAAGGGCACCTCGACAGTGAGCCGAACCCGAGTCGGGTTCAGGGTCTCCACGGCGCTCTTCACGGTTCGGTCTCCTTGTGGCTGATTCCTGGATTCCGGCGTCGCCGCGCGAAGCGGTTCCGGCCGATCGGCCCGGTCAGAAAGACACACGGGCACGCAGCTTGCATAGTAACCGCAAGCGGCAGGGGGGCCACAACGTGATCAAGAACGCCCGAGGTGAACGCGTGATCATCATGGTCGGGGTGGCGGGATTTGAACCCACGGCCTTCCGCTCCCAAAGCGGACGCGCTGCCAAGCTGCGCCACACCCCGTCGGTGCGACACGTAGGGTACATGGACGGGGACTGTATGGCGCCCCTCGTTTTCGGGGTGTGCACGAAGGGCCCCGGACCGGCTACGATGCTCTTCGTTCCGCGGTCCTCGTGATCCGCGGCACGGTGTTGTGCGGGCGTAGCTCAATGGTAGAGCCCTAGTCTTCCAAACTAGCTACGCGGGTTCGATTCCCGTCGCCCGCTCCAGTGAAGAGGGCCGGGCCCGGTGCGCGAGACAGCGCAC
>NZ_JBHYMF010000374.1:0-1919 GCF_042742855.1 Streptomyces sp. NPDC058877
GTCCCACCGTCCGTCCGACGGTGGACCGGGCCGTACGGCCGGGCCGCGGGCAGCGCCCCCGCGGCGGTGCGCCTACGGCAGCGCCAGCATCCGCTCCAGGGCGAGCTTGGCGAAGCTCTCGGTCTCCTTGTCGACCTGGATCTGGTTGACGAGGTTGCCCTCGGCCAGGGACTCCAGGGTCCACACCAGGTGCGGCAGGTCGATCCGGTTCATGGTCGAGCAGAAGCAGACCGTCTTGTCGAGGAAGACGATTTCCTTGCCCTGGTCGGCATAGCGGTTCGCCAGTCGCCGGACCAGGTTCAGCTCGGTGCCGATGGCCCACTTGGAGCCGGCCGGAGCCGCCTCCAGGGCGTTGATGATGTACTCGGTCGAGCCCACGTAGTCCGCGGCGGCGACGACCTCGTGCTTGCACTCGGGGTGGACGAGCACGTTCACGCCCGGGATGCGCTCGCGCACGTCGTTCACCGAGTCCAGCGAGAAGCGGCCGTGCACCGAGCAGTGGCCCCGCCACAGGATCATCTTGGCGGACCGCAGCTCCTCGGCGGTGAGGCCGCCGTTCGGCTTGTGCGGGTTGTAGACCACGCAGTCGTCCAGGGACATGCCCATGTCGCGGACGGCGGTGTTGCGGCCCAGGTGCTGGTCCGGCAGGAAGAGGACCTTCTCGCCCTGCTCGAAGGCCCAGTCCAGGGCGCGCTTGGCATTGGACGAGGTGCAGATGGTGCCCCCGTGCTTGCCGGTGAAGGCCTTGATGTCGGCCGAGGAGTTCATGTACGAGACGGGCACGACCTGCTCGGCTATGCCGGCTTCGGTCAGCACGTCCCAGCACTCGGCGACCTGCTCCGCGGTGGCCATGTCGGCCATCGAGCAGCCGGCCGCGAGGTCGGGCAGGACGACCTTCTGGTCGTCGCCGGTGAGGATGTCGGCCGACTCCGCCATGAAGTGCACGCCGCAGAAGACGATGTACTCGGCCTCCGGCTTGGCGGCGGCGTCACGCGCGAGCTTGAAGGAGTCGCCGGTGACGTCGGCGAACTGGATGACCTCGTCGCGCTGGTAGTGGTGGCCGAGCACGAAGACCTTGTCCCCGAGCTTCTCCTTCGCGGCGCGGGCGCGCTCCACGAGGTCCGGGTCGGAGGGCGACGGCAGATCGCCAGGACACTCCACGCCGCGCTCGCTCTTCGGGTCGGCCTCGCGACCGAGCAGGAGCAGGGCGAGCGGCGTCGGCTGGACGTCGAGGGGCTGGGCGGTGGTCACGTCACGCACCCTTTCTTCGGGGAACCTTTTCGTCTAAATGACGCTATCTATCATAACCGCTTTACGTCATATTGACGATGTCCATAGTGTCGATGTGACGAATTCGCCGTCCACGCTTCCGGACGGGGTGTGCGAGCATGAAAGGGGAAAGACCCCACTCGGCCCGGAATGAATCCGGGGCACCGTCGGTTGCAACCGTCGGCAAGCAGTCTCCGTACACACCGGGAGAGAAGCAGATGTCCGTATCGGACGAGAAGACCACTGTCAGCGACGGCATCCTCCTGTCCGACGCCGCCGCGGCGAAGGTCAAGGCCCTCCTCGACCAGGAAGGCCGCGATGACCTGGCCCTGCGCGTCGCCGTTCAGCCCGGTGGCTGCTCCGGCCTGCGTTACCAGCTCTTCTTCGACGAGCGCTCGCTCGACGGCGACGTCGTGAAGGACTTCGACGGCGTCAAGGTCGTCACCGACCGCATGAGCGCCCCGTACCTGGGCGGCGCGTCGATCGACTTCGTCGACACGATCGAGAAGCAGGGCTTCACCATCGACAACCCCAACGCCACCGGCTCCTGCGCCTGCGGCGACTCGTTCAGCTAAGCCCGTGCACACATGAGGGCGGCGGCCCCGGGCCCGCCCGGAGCCGCCGCCCGCAAGCACGCCCGGGTGCGGCGG
>NZ_JBHYMF010000375.1:0-1900 GCF_042742855.1 Streptomyces sp. NPDC058877
CCGTTGGGGTCGACGAAGGTGTCACGCAGGGTCGGTGTCACCGTGTTGACCACGTAGGCGCCGTTGTAGGAGAAGAACGGCGGGCCGGCTTCCTGCTTCGTGCCCGTGCGCGGCCGGTAGTTGTAGGTGACGGTCAACTTGGGCGGGTTGGATGCGGCGTCGGCGGAGTTGACGCGCTTCCACTGGCCCGTGATGTTCTCGTCGGAGGCGCGTAGGCCCATGTGGGACTTGGCGGCCTTGGCCGAGGCCCATTCCTGCACCAGCGTGGTGACGTTGGCGTTGATCCAGCCGTCCGGCTGGGTGGAGCAGGAGGGGTTGCCCTTGGTCTCCGAGGAGGTGGCCTTCTTCGCGATCCACGACGGCTGGGCCGTCCACCGTGACGTGGTCGTCGCGGCCCCGGTGGACCATACTTCCCACGGCTGGTTGGGACACGAGGAGCCGGTGTAGTTGGCGGAGTGGAAGTTCCACAGGCTGAGCTTGGCGTCCATCACCAGCGCGTCGGCGATCGGCGCGGTGTTCCAGGAGATGAAGGAACGCGCGGTGCGGTAGGTGCCGTCGGCGTTCTTCGTGCCCGGGTTACCCAGGTCCAGCTCGGTGTCGGTCGACCAGTCGACCGTCGTGCCCTGCTGCACGTAGGTGTCGAAGACGTTCGACAGGGACGAGGTGGACGGGTCAACCGTCACCGGGTACTTGGTCGCCGGGTCGGTCAGGAAGTCGGTGTCCGGCGTGATGACCAGGTCCACGCCGCCCTTGGTCTTGACGACCTTCATGGCGACCTTGGCCCGGCGGGTGTGCTCACCGGACACCTCGTCGACGGTGGAGTCCCACATCACCGGGGCCGGCATGACGGCGCTCTTCTTCGACTTCTTGTCGGTGAAGAGGACGCTGCCATCGGCCTGCTGCTGTACTTTCAGACCCTTGGTCCTCAGCGGCAGCGTGTACGAGAAGCCAGCTTCGGGTTTGGCCTTGACCTCGACGAACTGCTCGAAGCCTGTACGGGTGGCCTCGACCACCACGTCCGCTCCGGGCAGAGCGTTCTCGTATGTCGCCCGGGTGCCGTCGAGCTTCGGGGCTGGCAGCCCGCCACGCCACTGCAGCGTGATCTGCTCGTCGCCCTGGCCGAGGGTGACCAGGTCGGTGGCCGGTGCGGACTGCGCCGCACGCAGCGAGCGAGCCGGCGCCCCGGTCCTACCGGCGAGCGTCAGGCCCTTCGGGTGGGACTTGGCGGCGACCGAACCGTCCGCTTGCGCGGCCAGCTCGACATCGACATCGCGCCAGTTACCCGTGACCGCATCCTTGAACCGGACCGGGCCGGCGGCCAGCTCGGTGGTGAGCGAACCGTCCTTGTTCACCCAGGTGGTGGAGGTTTCCGTACGCTCGGACAGCGCCTCCACCCGCTCGCCCGACAGCCGGGCAGCCACACGCGCCGAAGGAATGTCCGCCGCCTGTGTGACAGCCGGCTTCTCGGCCTCGGCGGCCGCCGGAAGCGGTGCGGCCACGACGCCAGCGCCGTCCAACAGCGTGACAGACATGGCCAGGGCAAGGCTCCCCGCTATGTAGCCGGAAGCCCTCCCGCGCCAGGGCCATCTGCGCCGCGATGGCGCAGACACGCGAATCATCATGATTCCTCGATCTCTACCTGCACATGCGCATCACCCATGTGATGTCTTCGTGAAGGTACCGAGGGGAGAGCGCTCCGCGATCAAGACAATACGGCCAAGATCGACTTACCGGCCCGCCGGGAGGGTGATCTGCATCACACTCAGGTTTCAATCAGCTGGAAAGGGTAGAAGCTGCTGTTTGGCACTTTGGCGGCGCGGTGTGTGTCCCACGCAGGACCTTCGCGCAATGACCGCCGGAACGTCACGATCAAGGTAGGGCCCGCCTCCGGGGTGCTCAC
>NZ_JBHYMF010000376.1:0-1804 GCF_042742855.1 Streptomyces sp. NPDC058877
GAAAACTTATTGATCTTGTATTCGGGAGCGGTCCGTTCCGTGTCACCACTCTGTGACAGCAACCACCGCGACGATCGGCCCGCTGTGACCCCGGGATCGCCGAAGGGCCCGGGGGCCGTCCTCGACGACGAGGCCGGCGGCGGCCTCACGAGGCTCGCCCGCGAAGGTCCGGGGCATGCCGAGCGCGGCGCCGACTCGCTCCCCCCCGTTACCTTTTCCGTGGCCCTGAAATGGGGCTCCTGGCCTCCGGGCCCGGCATGACTGTTGCCCCCTGTCGAAGGCATGACCTGGGGGGTGGTGTCACCGTGGCCCGGAGCACCGTTTGACCGCTGATGAGAGGCCTGACCGTCACCTGGCCGAGCGCAATGCCCGGCCGATCGCGGGTGGCAGGTCTGCGTAACGTGGATGCGCGCGTGCGGTGCCGTTGGCCGAGGCCGGGACGGAAGAACGACCACCCTCGGGGGGTGCGGTGCTCGACACCAGTGAGATCGCGGTCTTCCTCGGCCTGGACGTCGGCAAGGGCGACCACCACGGCCACGGCCTGACCGCCGCGGGCAAGACCGTCTTCGACAAGCGGCTGCCCAACAGCGAACCCAAGCTGCGGGCCGTCTTCGACAAACTCACCGCGAAGTTCGGCCGTGTGCTGGTCATCGTGGACCAGCCGGCCTCGATCGGCGCCCTGCCACTGGCGGTGGCCCGGGACTCCGGCTGCGAGGTCGCCTACCTGCCCGGGCTGGCGATGCGTCGCATCGCCGACCTCTACCCCGGCGAGGCCAAGACCGACGCCCGCGACGCCCACGTGATCGCGGACGCGGCCCGCACCATGCCCCACACCCTCCGCGCCCTCGAGCTCGCGGACGAGACCGCGGCCCAGCTGACCGTCCTGACCGGCTTCGACCAGGACCTCGCCGCCGAGGCCACCCGCACCAGCAACCGGCTCCGCGGCCTGCTCACCCAGTTCCACCCCTCGCTGGAACGCGTCCTGGGACCCCGCCTCGACCACCCCGCCGTCACCTACCTGCTGGAGCGACACGGATCACCGGCCGCCCTGCGCAAGGCCGGACGCCGCAGGCTCGTGAGCCTGATACGGCCCAAGGCCCCGCGCATGGCCGAGCGCCTGGTGGACGACATCTTCGACGCACTCGACGAACAGACCGTCGTCGTCCCGGGCACCGGGACACTGGATGCGGTGGTGCCCTCGCTGGCCCGCTCGCTGGCCGCCGTCCACGAACAACGCCGGGCCGTGGAGGCCCAGATCAGCGAGCTTCTGGCGGCCCACCCTCTTTCGAAGGTCCTGACCTCGATGCCCGGCATCGGGGTCAGGACCGCCGCCACCCTGCTGGTCACCATCGGCGACGGCTCGTCGTTCCCGACCGCCGCCCACCTGGCCTCCTACGCCGGCCTCGCACCCGCGACGAAATCCTCCGGGTCCTCCATCCACGGCGAACACGCCCCACGGACCGGGAACCGGCTCCTGAAACGGGCCATGTTCCTGTCCGCGTTCGCCGCCCTGCACGACCCCGCCTCACGCACCTACTACGACAGGCAGCGAGCCCGAGGCAAGACCCACACCCAGGCCCTCCTCCGCCTCGCACGCCAACGCATCAGCGTCCTGTTCGCCATGCTCCGCGACGGGACCTTCTACGAGACCCGCACCCCCGAACCGGCCGCCGCATGACGCGCTCGACCTTGACGAAGGACATAGAGGCACCCCCGTTATGTTCTTCGCGGTCCTGCAAGAGGGCCGCTGGCCTCCGGGCCCGGCATGACTGTGTCCCCCTGTCGAACGGATGACCTGGGGGGT
>NZ_JBHYMF010000377.1:0-1802 GCF_042742855.1 Streptomyces sp. NPDC058877
GTGGCCCGGTCGACGGCCCCTTCCGTGGAGTACGGGGTCAGGCGCGGTCGGCACCGACCGGCTCGCCGACGATGCGGGCCGCGAGGGCGTGGGCCCAGGCGTCGACGTCGGCGGTGAGCTCGCGCTCGGCCGCGGAACGCTCCTCCGCGATCTTGGCGGTGCCGGCGGCGAGGATCGCGTCGCGCTCGGCGATGCCCTCGGCACGGGCGGCGGCGATGGCGGCCGAGCCCTCCTCGGTGGCCTGGGAGCGGATGCGCGCCGCCTCGTGGCGGGCCTCGGCGAGCTCGGCTTCGTACTGCTCGCGGATCGCCGCGGCCTCGGAACGCAGGTCGTCGGCGCGCTCGGTGCCGCCGTCGATGGCGTCCTCACGCTCGTCCAGGGTGCGCTTGATCTTCGGAAGGACGGCCTTCGCCATGATGAGGAAGGTGATTCCGAACAGCACCGCGCCGAGGATGAGCTCGGCCCAGACGGGGTTGAGCGGACCGAGGTCGGTCGTGAAGACAGTGGAGTTCGCGAGGGTCATGCGCGCATTCTACCTGCTCCAAAACACGACAAAACAGACAGTGGAACCAGAGTTGGCGTGATCTTGCGAGCTCGTCAAGATTCCCGGCACCCAAAGGCTACCGGAAGGTAACCGTGGCTGATTGTATGTGCGGCGCCAGTCCAACCCCCCACGTCTTCACGGGAGTTCACGTGTCGTTCGCCATGCTCCGCCGTGTTCCCGGCGCCGCGCTTTCACTCGCGCTCGCCGCCGCCACCCTGACGGTGGCGGCCCCGACCGCCTCCGCCGCCCCGACCACGGCTGCCGAGGCCCCGCGGATGAAGGTGCTCACGTACAACACCTTCCTCTTCTCCAAGAACCTGTACCCGAACTGGGGGCAGGACCACCGGGCGAAGGCGATCCCCGCCACCCCCTTCTTCCAGGGACAGGACGTCGTCGTCCTCCAGGAGGCCTTCGACAACTCCGCCTCCGACGCCCTCAAGGCGAACGCCGCCGCGCAGTACCCCCACCAGACCCCGATCGTGGGCCGCAGCAAGAGCGGCTGGGACGCCACCGGCGGGGCCTACTCCTCGTTCACGCCCGAGGACGGGGGCGTGACGATCCTCAGCAAGTGGCCGATCGTCCGCAAGGAGCAGTATGTCTACAAGGACGCCTGCGGCGCCGACTGGTACTCGAACAAGGGCTTCGCCTACGTGGTGCTCGACGTCAACGGGACCCGGGTCCACGTCGTCGGCACCCACGCCCAGTCCACGGACCCGGGCTGCGCGGCGGGCGAGGCGGCGCAGATGCGCAGTCGCCAGTTCAAGGCGATGGACGCGTTCCTCGACGCGAAGAACATCCCGGCGGACGAGCAGGTGATCGTCGCCGGCGACATGAACGTCGACTCGCGGACGCCCGAGTACGGCACGATGCTCGCCGACGCGGGCCTGGCCGGGGCCGACGCCCGCACCGGCCACCCGTACTCCTTCGACACCGCACTGAACTCGATCGCTTCCGAGCGCTACCCGAACGACCCGCGCGAAGACCTCGACTACGTCCTCTACCGCGCCGGGAACGCCCGGCCCGCCAACTGGACCAACAACGTGGTCCTGGAGCAGAGCGCGCCCTGGACGGTCTCCAGCTGGGGCAAGCAGTACACGTACACCAACCTCTCCGACCACTACCCCGTCACCGGCTTCTGACCGGACCGCCTCAATAGGGGTACCGGCCGAAGAGGCTGTAGAGCCAGGCACCGAGCACCGCGAGGACGCAGAGCATCACGAACAAGGAGCCGGGACTCGTGTGCCGCCCCTTCCCGGGG
>NZ_JBHYMF010000378.1:0-1801 GCF_042742855.1 Streptomyces sp. NPDC058877
CCCCGCCTCGATCCCCTCCGACACACCCGAATCCTACAGACCAACAGGCCTCAGAAACCGAGGAGTTATTTATCGACAGCTCCCAGGGTCCGTTGCGTGATCAGGTTTTGTCCGTGTTCATCCGGTGAGCCCGAGTGAAGCTGGCGAACGCCTTCGGACAGGTCAGCGCGGTGCTTGGTGGCGCGGCCACCGTGTTCGCCTTCGTCCCGGGTCTCCAGGGCGTGGCCGCGGGCCTGGCCGCGGCCTCCCTCGCGACGGGAGTGGCCGCCACGGCGATCTCCGCGGCGGACGCGATCTGGGGTACGGGAGACTGGAAGACCGTCGGCATCAACGCCGTGGGCGTCGGCCTGGCGGTGGCAGGCGGCGGTGCGGGAACGCTCGTCGGCAAGGCGGTCGGACGCGCGTCGCCGAAGCTCGGCAAGGCCGTCGGCAACGGCTTGGCCAGCGCCATTCCCGACGTGAAGTCCGTCCAGGCGTTCACCGGAATGACCGGTCGAGCGTATTCCGGCGGTTTCCAGCGAGCCGTCAGCCGGGCCGGCAAAGCCGCCGCGGACCTGCCGGGTCTCACCTGGGGAATCGGCAACACGAGCTGGTGAGGTGAGAAAAGTCTCGCAAAGGAGCGCATAAGGCGTTCCACCTGGGAGTTCGCTCGGCGACGGGGTATGGGAAGTCGTTTCCCTATCGCCTAGAGTCGGGCGAACTCCCGCGGGCGGGAGAAGTCGGCATCGAGGGACCAGGCCCCGATGCGATAACGGAAACGAAGCGGAAACACCCCTATGAGACTCGATTCGATCAATCCCCTGGTGATGGTCCTTCTGTGCGTACTCTGCGCGGCGGGACTGCTGATCATCTGGGTTCCGAGGCTCCCCGCCCAGCTGCGCACCCGGATGTACCTCGCCTGTATTGCGCCGATCCCTCTGTTCTCCGCGCTCGCCGCTCTCAGGGGCTGGTCGTTCCAGGTCACGGCGGCCTACTACGTCTGCGCTGTCGGATCCATCGCCATCGGCTCCCTCGGGCGCGGACGGGAAATCACGGAGATCGGCCGCGGATACGTGGGCCGGTCCCCCGGAGAGCCCGAGCCGCAGGCAAGCCGAGCCTTCGTCACACAGATTCTCGTTTCCCTGGCCGTGCTTTTCGCCGCCGTTCTGTTCTCCTTCGAGGACATGTGAGAAGACGTAGGGGACGTACCAGGAGGGGGTACGGCTGCTGGTGACCGGCCATGCGGGCAGGGCCCCCGGTGGCACGACTTCGCGCCGGTCGGTCGGCCAGGTCGCCGACGAGTGGTGCCCGGGCCGCGCGCCGCCCTGCGATGGACCCGCGGCTGGTACCTCCAACGCGGCGTCGCGGAGCTGCCCGAAGCCCTCCAGGAGCTGCCACCGCTCGTCGACCCCAACTGACGCCCGACAGCTCCACGGGCCCCAGTGACAGGTGGTCGCCGGGGCCCGCTGCCGTTCGAGATCCTTCTCACCGCCAACCCCGGGCTTTCACTTGGGGTCCGTCCGGATCATGGGCGGGAATGCGAAAGTTCCTTCTGGCCTGAAACGATGAACCTTGTCGAGGGGTTCTGCCGGTCCAGGTGGAAGGCACTTTCTACGTGCAGGGTATCGGCTCGCGTCCCACGCTCCATGTCTCCGCCGACGGTGCGGGGGTGGTGGGGCACGCCGGGACACGGCTACTGACTGATCTCGCCGATGCCACCGGGCTAACCAGTGAGGTCTTCTCGGCAACGTGATGGTTGCGGTGCGTGACAGCTTGCGGGTGGCCTGGGTGATGACCCGACGTCAGACATGCGTGAAGCCCC
>NZ_JBHYMF010000379.1:0-1797 GCF_042742855.1 Streptomyces sp. NPDC058877
GCGAGCCCCAACAGGGCCGCCGGCGAGGGCGAATCGGGCCACGACCTGCGGATTCCGCCAGCTTGATCGGCTACACCACTCGGCGGGACGCCATCACTCATCGGATGGCGTACCCGTCCCACAGCGGGCCGCCAGCCAGGTCCAGCACCTCTGCCACGACCGCGGCGAAGGCCCTCGCATCCCCGGTGATCGCCCGGGGGGCAGCTTCGGACAACGCGCGGTGCACCCCGGGGTCGGCCGCGTCTAGCCGCCGCGACAACCACTTGCCTCCGCCGAGCCAGTGCCCGCCGACCAGGAGGGCCAGCTCCGAGGCACGCTGCAACATGTGCGAGACCAAGTACACCCGCTCTGCAGGGTCCGCACAGCCGCGCAGATCATCGAGCAAGTCGGTCAGAACGTACCGCTGGTAGTCACGCTCATGGTCCGAGAGCGGCGGCGGGCCCGCGGCCCAACGCCTCCGCGCCTCGCCCTGGAGCGAAGCGCCCAGCCCATCCGTGTCGACCAGGAGCATGCCGTCAGCACACATGGCGAGCAGCGGCGAACTCCGCTTCGCGGTCTCCTGGTCGGCGAAGCTGTGCCAGACGGCCTCCGTTTGCACGAACAGCTCCACCGGCCAGCCGCGGTACACCAGGTTCTCCCGGCTGGGGGCAGGCGGCCCGTCCAAGAGGACCACGATGTCCAGATCAGACGTGGGCGTCCGGCGGTCGGTCAGCACGCTGCCGGCGAGGAAGGCCGCCCGGGCGGCGGGAAAACGGTCCCGCACCAGTTCGCGGGCGGTCAGCACGGGGTCATCCATCACCGCAGCCTACGCACCGACGTCGCCCCTGTAAGAGCGCGGGTGGGTCGTGTCCCGCCACGTGGTGTAGAGGATCACGTTCCACTTCGGCAGCGTGCCACCTGTGACCACCGCGTTGGTGCCGAGGGGGCAGTAGTGATGCTCGCCGTTACACCACTCTGCGGGACGCGATCCGCGGGTGCGCGCCGCACCTCAGCGGGTGTTCCTACTCCTCATCGACTTTCATGCGTTCCACGGACACCGGGCGATGCCGAAGCCCACCGACAAGTGCTCCGCGTCTCACCTACGCAGCCGCACCCAGGATGTCTGGGTTCCGAGTCAAACCGCGGTCTGAACCGCCCCCAGGAACTCCTTCCACGAGGTCTTCTTCTGGCCGGGCAGGGCGTGCTTCAGGCTGAGGTGCAGCGTACGGCGCAGGGGATGGGGGGACTGCGTGATTGCCTCGTTCCGGGCCGCGAGGCGGGCGAGTTCCGCCAGGGTGGGCAGTCGATCGCTCTTGGCTCCGTTGCAGGAGGCATGTGCAGGAGCGAGGTTCCACAGGGCGTCCAGATCTGGGCCCCGCCAAGAGCCGACGCTGCCGAAGCGGCGCATCAGGGAGAAGGGGAAGACGTGGTCGACGGCTACGGCGTCCCCCGAGGCCAGAGCGTCGCCGCAGATCAGGCAGCGGCCGTGTTGAAACCCGACCGTGGCGTCAACGATGCCGGTCACCGAGCGGCGTCGGCGTTTGTCGGTGATCTTAAGCGTGTCCCAGTCGACCGTGACACCCTCCTCAACGAGGCTGCGCCCGACGCCAGCAGCAAAGGAGCTCTCCACGATGCTCCAGCGCGCACCCAGCTCGGCAGCCAGGCTTGACGCCTGCTCCGACTGTGCCAGCCGGAGCAGGTCAGGAGTCAGGCGCACGATGCGTTGAGCTGTACTGAGATTTGTGGAGTCCCTGATGCCAGGGTTACGGTCCTGGCGAAGGAGATCCACCAGCACCATGGCAGCACCCCGTAAATATC
>NZ_JBHYMF010000380.1:0-1765 GCF_042742855.1 Streptomyces sp. NPDC058877
CAACGGACCCTGGGAGCTGTCGATAAATAACTCCTCGGTTTCTGAGGCCTGTTGGTCTGTAGGATTCGGGTGTGTCGGAGGGGATCGAGGCGGGGCTGGCGGAGGCGTTCGGGCTGTTGCTGCCGCATCTGGACGAGCGGCAGCGCCGGCTGGTGCTGGGGGCCGCTGCCCGTGTGCGGGGGCACGGCGGGATTCGCCGGGTGGCTGGTGCTGCGGGGGTGGCGGAGTCGACGGTGTCACGCGGGCTGCGTGAGCTGGAACGCGGTGAGGAACCCGATGACCGGGTTCGGGCGGCGGGCGCGGGCCGCAAGCGGCTGCGGGACGTTGATCGGGAACTGGTGCCGACGTTGCTCGCGCTGGTCGAGCCGGACCAGCGGGGAGATCCTGAGTCGCCGCTGCGGTGGACGGTGAAGTCGACCCGCGTCCTGGCCGCGGAGCTGTCCCGGCAGGGGCACCGGGTCGGCCACGACACGGTGGCCGCGCTGTTGAAGGCCGAAGGGTTCTGCCTGCAGGGCACTTCGCGCACCACCGAGGGTTCCCGACACCCGGACCGGGACGCCCAGTTCCACTACATCAACGACCAGGTCAAGACGTATCTCGCGGACGGGCAGCCGGTCATCAGCGTGGACACCAAGAAGAAGGAGACCCTGGGCGAGTACGCGGTCGCCGGGCGCGAGTGGCACCGTGCCGGGCAGCCGGTCCGCGTACGCGCCCACGACTTCCCCGAGAAGGGCGCCAAGAAGGCGGTGCCGTACGGGATCTACGACATCGGCGCGGACGCCGGATGGGTGTCGGTGGGCTGCGACGGCGACACCGCCGCCTTCGCCGTGGCCACCCTGCGCCGCTGGTGGGACAGGGAGGGACGGCACCGCTACCCGCGTGCCGCCCGTCTGCTGATCACTGCCGACGCCGGCGGATCCAACGGCTACCGGGTCCGCGCCTGGAAGAGCGAGCTCGCCGCTTTCGCCCACGAGAGCGGCCTGGAGGTGACCGTGTGTCACTTCCCGCCGGGTACTTCAAAATGGAACAAGATAGAGCACCGGCTGTTCTCCCAGATCAGCATCAACTGGCGCGGCAGGCCCCTGACCAGCCATGAAGTCGTGGTCAGCACCATTGGTGCGACCCGCACCCGCACCGGACTGGCCATCCATGCCGAACTCGATTCGGGCGCCTACCCCACTGGCGTTACCGTCCCCGACGACGTCATGGACCGCCTCCCCTTCACCCCGCACGACTGGCACCCCGCCTGGAACTACACCCTGCGGCCTGAGCCCCTCGCACCGCCGCCTCCGGCACGGCCCGCCGAGTTCGGACGCTTCCCCGCCGGCGACAAACTCCCCACCTGGCTACGGCACCCCAGCCTCACCGGCCTGGAGCCCGCCGCCTTCGACGACCTCGCCGCCCGCTACCGCGCCTGGCGTGCCGAACATCCACCGATCCTGCTTCCCGGAAAGCGTCCCGACGGTGGCCCCGGTGCCGGCGGCAGGCGACTCTCCGCCGCCGACCAACTCATCGTCTTCCTCCTCAAGAAACGCTGGTCCATGACGAACGCCGTACTCTCCGAGGCGACCGGCCTGAGCAAGAGCCGGATCGGCGCGACCATCTGGGACGCAACCCCGGTACTCACCGCACTCGGTCACACCGCCTCCACCGGCGCCCTCACCGTGACCACGGCACAACAACTTGCCGCAATCGCCGGGCACGATCTCGCGAGCTCATGACCCGCACCAAGATCAAGGAGTTATTTATCGACAGCTCCCTGGCC
>NZ_JBHYMF010000381.1:0-1755 GCF_042742855.1 Streptomyces sp. NPDC058877
GGCCGTCCGGCACGCCGCCGGACGGCCCTCGGCCGTTGGGTGCGGGCTCAGGACCGCTTCAGGACCGCGAAGCCCTCGGAGCGGTGGGTGATCTCATAGCGCGCTTCCGGATGCAATTGCGAAGCCAGCCGCACCGGATCCGACACCTGCTGCCCCCAGCCCCGCAGGTCGAAGGCGAGGTAGTCCGGGGTCGCCCCCTTGGCCGTGCCCACCCAGTAGACCCGGTGGTCCGCCGTGAGGTGGGCGAGGAGCGAGACGTCGGCCTCCACGCTGGCCCCCTCCGGCACCGCGTCGACCGCCGCCCGCGCCTGGAGGGTGCGGGCGTCCGTCCGGTAGGTCTCCGGGGTGAGCAGCTCCCGCAGCGGCAGGTGCGCCGCGAGGACGAGGGCGACCGCCGTCGCGACCGGAACCACGACCTTCCCGTATGCGGCGAGCCAGGCGCGCGGCGACGTGCGGACCGAGCGGACGCCGTCCACGAGGGCGAGGAAGACGACCGGCATCAGGACCGCGCTGTAGTGCCAGTGCATGCCCCAGTGGTTGGGGTCCTGTGAGAGGAAGCGCCAGCCGAGGGTCGGCAGGACGAGCAGGAGCAGCGGGGAGCGCAGCGCGAGGAAGCCGGTGATCGCGAGCAGGTAGAGGACCATCTCCCAGCGCTCGCCCGAGGCGAGGGCGTCTCCGATGACCTGTGCGAAGGAGGTGTCGGTGCCCTCCCCGGTCTTCTCGATCTTGGACCAGTAGTCGTACTGGCCGAGCCGGCTCGCCGCCGGGATCAGGACGAGGACCGTCAGCGCGAAGGCCGCGGTGCCGAGGCCGGCCAGGACCACGCCGAGCCGCTTCTGGCCCTTCAGGAAGAGGACCGCACCGACCATGGCGACGGTGAGCCCCATGTCCTCCTTGACCAGGACGAGCGGGGCGGACCAGGCGGCGGCTGAGGTCCAGCGCCCGAGGAGCAGGGCCCGGCAGGTCAGGGCGAGCAGCGGGACGGCGAAGGCGATCTCGTGGAAGTCGGACTTGACGGCCTCCTGCAGGCCCCAGGAGAGCCCGTAGGCGACCGTCAGCCCGATGCCGGCGGCCCGGCTGCCGAGGATCTGCTGGGTGGTGCGGCCGACGACGACGGCGGAGGCGGCGAAGAGCGCGGCCTGCCCGAAGAGCAGGGAGACCGGCGAGGACCAGATCCAGTAGAGCGGGGCGAGGAGCGCGGTGACGGGGCTGAAGTGGTCGCCGAGTATGGGGAAGCCGGGGCCCTTGATGTCGACGACGGGCGCCCGGAACTCGGCGTACGCCCGGACCGACTGCCCGAAGATCCCCAGGTCCCAGGAGGGCGTGCGGAAGTGCGCGTACTGCACCCAGGAGTACAGGAAGTACAGGCCGCAGAGGAGGCCCGCGAGGACCAGGTAGGGGCGGAGCGGGACCGGTGGGGGGCCTTCGGACGGCTCCGGGTCGACGGTCTCGGAAGCGGGCCTGTTCAGTACGTCCAACACCACGTCCCCCATACCGGCGGCCGACAAAAGAGCAACCCATTAGACCAGAGTCCACCCGTTCGACTGAGCCGTCGGCGCAGGCCGTGCACGGCTCTGGGCGGGTGCCGCGCCCGGTGGACCGCATCCCGCGCCCGGCCTCGGAACGCCCCGGCCGGACCCGCACCGAGTGCGCGATCCGGCACGGCCTGCTCGTCTCCGCCGTGCGCGAGGCCGCGCTCCGCCCGGTCCACGACGTCTTCGCCGAGGTGCGCCCCGGCGGTCTGGTCGAGGGCCT
>NZ_JBHYMF010000382.1:0-1720 GCF_042742855.1 Streptomyces sp. NPDC058877
ACCTCGATCCTTCAGCCGCCTTCCGGGTGTGATCGTCGCGGCGGTTCGCCCGTAATGTCCTCGGTGCCGGTGAGGCGGGCCGTCGCATGACGCTGCGGGGACGCCGGCTTCCACGGGGCCGGGACTTGCGGTACTGCTCCCTTCTTGGGCTCGTCGTGATGGGCGCCCGGCGGTCAGGTGACGGCCGGGAGTGCGATGAGCCGCCGCCAGGCCAGGGTGAACGCCCCGGCCCAGGGCCAGGTGGTCTCGATTCGCAGCCAACGGCGTCGGGCGTGTTTCGCAAGTCGGGCGGGCAGGTGGTAGAGGCGAAAGCGCATGGTGTCCGGCTCGGCGTCGGCCAGGTCCCCCTGGTCGTGCAGGGTCAGCAGTCGCAGCCAGGTGTGAAGGTCGGCGGCAAGGTTCGCGGTGAGCATCCACGCCTCGTTGACCTGCCAGGACTTCGACGGCAGATTGTGCAGACCCATCGTCTTGTTCGTGCGGACGTGATCTTCGACGACCGCGTGGTGGCGATGCAGAGCGTCCAGCCACTGGATCTGGTGGGAGCCGCGGACGCGGGTCATCTTGGAGATGTTCGTCGCGATGATCGAGTACTTCCAGCCGGTGCGCTTCTCGAACGCGGTCAGGTCCTTCATCTGTCGGCCGGATGGCTTGACCCGGCGGACGATCAGCCGCATCCCCTTGATCCAGCCGTCGCGGGTGTTCAGCCCGGTCAACTCGGCAACGAAGTAGCCCTCCTGGGGTTCGCCGTCCTGAGTGATTGCCGTCTCCCACGCCGTCCTGGGCAGCTTCGAGATGGCCTTCTCGTCCTCGTCGGTGATCTTCCAGCCGGTGGTGAAGCGGACCGTGCGGCGTAGCGTGTTCAGATCCCGCAGGTGCTCGTGCAGGCCGTGGGTCGCGCCCGCGCCGTCGACGCGCACCAGGATCTTCGCGGTCGAGGCACCGGGGACCTGGGCCAGGGCCTCAGCCAGCACCCGCAGGTGGTCGGCGACCGTGTTCGACCCGGCGCTGCCGGTCCGCAGCCACATCGCCAGACACTCGCCCGTATTCGCGCACCACGCCGCGAGGGGATGAAAGCCGTAGGTCTTCTTCCAGGTCGCCGAGGCGCCCTGCTTCTTCGACGCGGCCGTGATGATCGTGGCATCCATGTCGATCACGACCCAGCGGTGCAGGTGCTTGCCCGCGACGGTCAGCCAGGGGAAGCCGCCCGGCCGCAAGGCCAGCAGCGACCACACATGCCGACGCACCCGCGCCCGCGCGCGTCCGATCCCCGCGAGGACCGCCTCGTCCATCGCTGCCAGCGTCCGCCGCGTCGTCGAGTCCGACACCGCAGGCCCGAACAGGCCCTGGTGATGGGCCTGGAGTTGCTCGGCGTCGGAAAGGTTCGCCGCCCCCAGCACGATCGCGACCGCGAGCTGCACGAGTACCGCCCCGCGATCACGCCAGCCCGCCCCGCTCCTGGCGGGCAGCACGCCCGCCAGCGCGGCCGTCAGCCCCGTACGGTCGGCCAGACGGCGCAGCAGCACCGCCCCGGCATGCCCGATCAGCCCCTTGCCGTCGGCGACCACGGTCAGCCGCCGGTCCCACCCTGTAGGCTCGCTCACCAGATTGGTGCCCTGACTCTCGCAGCGGATACGACCTAGACACTCGCATCCTTGCAGGCCAGCGGCACCTTTCTGCTACCGGACCGTCAGATCACCCAATTCCGCTGAATACCCCGGGT
>NZ_JBHYMF010000383.1:0-1699 GCF_042742855.1 Streptomyces sp. NPDC058877
CAGTTGCACACGAGTCACCCAAGAAGGTCTACCTGCCCAGGACTCGCCACGCAGGCAAAACCCACAGATTGATCACGACCCAATACGCTCCCTAGTGTCGTTGTTGTACGTGTCCGAACCCGTTGAGTTCAACTCGGCTGCTCCATCGTGTGACTGCCTCGCGCATGTGTACGGCAATGCGGCCGATCATCCGGACCGGGAACGCCGGTATACCTCCGACATGACGGACGCGGAGTGGGCGGCCATCCGGCCGCTGCTGCCGGTGCCGGCCTGGCTCCAGGGCCGGGGCGGACAGCCTGAGGGCTATTGCCACCGCCAGATGCTGGACGCGATCCGCTACCTGGTCGCGGGCGGGATCTCCTGGCGTGCGATGCCCGCGGACTTCCCCGCGTGGGGCCGGGTCTACGCCTTCTTCCGCCGCTGGCGCGAGCACGGGCTGATCACCGAGTTCCACGACCGGCTGCGCGGACGGGTGCGTGAACGCGAGGGCCGTGAGGCCGAGCCCACGGCGGGGATCATCGACACGCAGTCGGTGAAGGCCGCGGCCTCGGTGCCGTCCGTCTCACGCGGCTACGACGGCGGGAAGAAGGTTCCGGGCCGCAAGCGGCACATCGTGACCGATACCCTCGGTCTGCTCCTGGTCGTCGCGGTCACCGCCGCGAACATCGGCGACCGGGACGCCGCGACGGGCCTGCTGACCCGGTTGCGGCGTCTGCACCGCGACATCATCCTCGTCTGGGCCGACGGCGGCTACACCGGCGGCCTCGTCGACTGGGCACGGGAGAAACTCGCCCTGACCTTGGAGATCGTCAAGCGCACCGACGACATGACAGGGTTCGTGGTGCTGCCCAGGCGCTGGGTGGCAGAACGAACGTTCGCGTGGCTGATGCATTCGCGCCGTCTGGCCCGGGACTACGAGACCCTGCCCGCCACCAGCGAGGCGATGATCCGGTGGTCGATGGTCACGCGGATGAGCCGGCGTCTGGCACGGCCACGGGCCGCCGACCGGCACTGAACGCCCCCGACGCCTCCAGGAGGAGCCACCCGCGCTCGGCCAGACGCCGGGCCTTTGAGCGCACCCCCTCGACCTTCGCCGACGATGTCTCCAAGCCCAGCCGAGCCGTGATCTCCCTGGCTTTCAGCGGCTGCTGGCCCGCGGGCCGCCGCTCGTCGAACACGCCCATAATCCGCTGGTAGTCCGGTGCCAGCACCGTCACCGGCAGTCCCTCGCGCCACGGCGGCACGATCGAGCCCGGCACCGGTGCGGGCGAGGACACGGATTCCGCGTCCGACTCGGTCACGGCGGTGCTCTCGGCAGCCGAGGCCGCCAGGACCTCGACCAGCTCCTCCCGCGCGATCACCCGCCGGTCCAGCTCGATCTCCGCGGCCTCCAACACCCCAGCCAGCCGCGCGGCTTCCTCCCGAAGCCCCTCCACCCGCACCCGGGCCGCTGCCTCCCGCTCCTCCAGCATTCCCAGCACCGACGCCATCGCGCACCCCTCGATCACGGAGCCGAAACAAGACGCCGCATGCCTCCCTCACCCTGAGCTAGACCATGCCTGACCAGCAGAAATCAAGCGATCACGTTCGGTTGAGATACGGCTTCTCAGCTTGGCGTTTATCCGCGGCGAGCTTGGTGTTCCTTGATCGACTCAGCGCGTTTGACCGTCTTTCCGACGTCGTGGTGCTTGGCTCGGTG
>NZ_JBHYMF010000384.1:0-1682 GCF_042742855.1 Streptomyces sp. NPDC058877
CCCCACCGGTGACCGGTGGGGCGCCCTCCGTCGTACCGGCGGCCGGTCGGCCGTGGGTCGCGTCGGGTCCGGCCCGCGGGATCCGGCGCGGTCGTCAGGCGTCGGACCAGCCGGGCCCCGCCCGGCGCAGTTCCAGCCCGTCCAGGACCAGGTCGAGGCCGATGAGGAACTCATCGGCATAGGAATAGCCGGGCAGGGCGACGTGGCGGGCCACCATCTCGGCGAGGTGCGGGAACTCCCCGACGGGCGCCCGGTCGATGAGCGCCTCGGCCATGTCCCCGATGTCGGCCCCGGCGGCCTCGAAGGGGAGGGCGGCCTCCTGCAGGGCGAAGCCGTACACATAGCTGTCCAGCAAGGAGAACGCATGGGCCGCACCCGCGACGGAGAAGCCGCCGGCCCGCAGGCTGCCGATGACCGCGTCGTGGTGGTGCAGTGTCCTGGGGCCGGGGTTGGAGCGTGAATCCAGCAGGCCGATGGCCCAGGGGTGGCGGCTGAGGGCGTTGCGCATCGAGATCGCCCGCTGCCGCATGGCGGCCTTCCAACCGAGTGCGTCCGACGGGAGGCCGACCTCGCCGAAGACCTCGTCGACCATGCCGTCGAGGATCGCGTCCTTGTTGGCCACGTGGTGGTAGAGGGACATGGCCTCGACGCCGAGGCGCTCGGCGAGCTTGCGCATGGTGAGCGAGCCGACGCCCGCTTCGTCGGCCAGGGCGACCGCCTCCCGGAGGACGGTGTCCCTGGTCAGCGGCTCGCCGCGGCGGTGCATCGATGCCCGGGCCTGATCTTCGGCCAACGGTTTTCTCCTTGCTCGGCTATGTGACGCCCCTTGACCACCTTACTTCGTAAGGTAGCCTTACAGAGTAAGGTGCCTTACGACGTAAGGACCGACGGCGGAGCAGGAGCGGAGGCGGGCGGCATGGAGCCGAACGGCGCGGAGGTCACCCGTGCGACGGGCGCGGGGAAGAAGCTGTGCATCATCGGCGCCTCGGGAAAGCTGGGGCGGTACATGGTGCGGCACGCACTGGACCGGGGCTACGAGGTGGTGGGCGTGTGCAGGGAGCAGAGCGTGCCCAAGCTCGCCGAGTTCGACGGCCGGATCACGATCGTCCCCGGGGCGACCGACGACCGCGCGGTCGTCGCGCGGGCCGTCGAGGGGTGCGACGCGGTGCTCACCGTGCTGGTCCCCTGGGGAATGAAGCACTACTCCTCCGGCACCGCACAGGCGGTGCTGGACCTCGCCCCCTCCGGCGCGCGCCTGGTCTTCTCCTGCGGTTGGCACATCACCCGTGACGGGAAGGACGTGTATCCGCTCCACTTCAGGGCGTTGGTGAAGGTCACCACCGCACTGGCGAAGCTCGTCAGGGCCGTGGACGTGGACGACCAGGTCGAGGCGTGCCGCAGGATCTTCGCGAGCGACGCCCGTTGGACCGTGGTGCGCGGCAGCGACCTGGAGGAGGGCGAGAGCCAGGGGCTGCCGGTGTGGAGCCGGCACGTGGGGGACCCCGTCCTGGCGAGCAATCGGACGCGGCGGACCGACTTCGCCCTGTTCATGGTCGCGGCGGCCGAGGACGACGCACTCGTCCGGGAAGCCCCGGCGATCGTGGGCCGGCTCACCCCTTCCGCCCTCGCCCACGCGCCCGCGGGGAGCCTCGAACACCCCTGACGGAGGGGCTCCCCCCGTG
>NZ_JBHYMF010000385.1:0-1677 GCF_042742855.1 Streptomyces sp. NPDC058877
CTTAGTAGGTGTTGTCGTACCGAACCTGAGGGCGGTGTTTTCGCTGGTCAGGCATAGGTTCGGTGTTCCCGTGGGAGGGGTGGCCTGTCGTGTCATCGTTCCTGAGGAGGCCGTGGATGCCGTCGGTCGTGGGGTTGCTCGAACAGCGTGAGCTGGGTGCTCGCCGTCGTGTGGACGAGCTGCGGGAGGAGGCCGATCGAGTCCAGACCGAGCTGGCCGTGGCCGAGCGGGAATGGGAGGAGTGGGTCATCGCCCGCTCGCGGGTCGGCGAGGTGCTGGGTCCGGTGGACGAGACCGAAGATCACGCCGAGACCGAGCGGGCGAGGCCGGCCGAGGGGCAGACTGAGGAGGCGTCACCGGCATCGATGGCAGCGAAGCCGAAGTCGCAGGTGCCGGTGTGGCGCCAGGGGCTGGACGCGTCCGTGCTGTCGATGGACTACCAGCGCATCCTGCAGGCCCTCGCGGACCGGCATCGCCTCCATCAAGGGCCGCTGACCTGCCAGGAGATGGCCGTCTTGTTCGGCCTGGACGCGGTGCCGGCGAAGGTGGAGGCGTTGCGGTCGAAGGCGAAGCGGCTGGTGGCGCGGGGCTGGCTGGCCGAGCGGCAGCCGGGTCGCTTCACGCTCGCGCGGAATGTGACCGGGCCAGGCGGCGGGTCATGATCATGGTCATCGACCAGTAGATCAACGCCTCGGCGCTGGTGGTGGATCGTTCGTAGTCACGTGCCAGGCGGCGGGTGCGCATCAGGTGGGCGAAGAGACGCTCGACGATCCACCGCTTGGGCAGCACCACGAAGCCACGCGTGTCGTCGCTGCGTTTGACGATCGCCAGGACCAGGGCGAACGCGGCCAGGCAGTGCTCGACGAGGCTGCCGGTGTAGCCGCCGTCGGCCCAGACGAGTTCCAGCCGGTGGTGGGCGTCGGCCACCCGCTTGAGCAGCACCTTCGCGGCGGCGCGGTCACCAATGTCCGCGCTCGTGACCATGACGCCCAGCAGCAGGCCGAGGGTGTCGACCACGACGTGCCGCTTGCGGCCGTTGATCAGCTTGCCCCCGTCGAAGCCGCGGCTGTCGGCGCCGACGACGGCGTCCGCCTTGACGGACTGCGAGTCGATCACACCGGCCGTCGGCTCCACATCCCGGCCCGCCTTCTGGCGGACCCGGTCGCGCAACCGGTCGTGGAACTCCCTGACCAGCACGTGGTCGCGCCAGCGGCGGAAGAACGCGTAGACCCGGTCCCACGGCGGGAAGTCGGCCGGCATGGCCCGCCACTTGACGCCGTTGTCCACGAGATAGCGGATCGCGTCCAGTATCGCCCGGTGACAGTAAGACTCCGGCTGCCCGCCCCGGCCCCGCATCCAGCCCGGCACCGGCAGGAGCGGCCGGACCACGGCCCACTCCGCGTCCGTCATGTCCGAGGGATACCTCCGAACACGTTCCGGGTGATCGGCGGCATTCCCGAACCGGTGAGCGACGCAATCACACGACGGGGCGGTCGAGTTGAACTCCACCGGCGTGAGCACGTACAACTGCGGCAACAGGGTCTCCTGGAACTCGGTTGGCTTCGCAACCCCGAGCTACCAAGAGGCCCTGCCTTCATGCCCACAGCCGGCCACGATCACCCGATCGAGACTCCCGTTCGACGCCCACCCCTCAAGACCGGAACGACAACAGCTACT
>NZ_JBHYMF010000386.1:0-1671 GCF_042742855.1 Streptomyces sp. NPDC058877
CGGTGTCTTCCCCACCGACGTGGGGGTGTTCCGCCGAACAGCGCCGCGGCAGCGCCCGACAGCGCGTCTTCCCCACCGACGTGGAGGTGTTCCGCCGGGACAGCCCCGAGCCCAGAAGGGACCAGCGTCTTCCCCACCGACGTGGGGGTGTTCCGCCTTCGCTCGACGGGATCGGTGCCGCCGCGATGTCTTCCCCACCGACGTGGGGGTGTTCCGGCAGTTCCAGGCCGCGCGGGCCTGGCGGTCAAGTCTTCCCCACCGGCGTGGGGGTGTTCCGGTAGGACAGGTTCCCCAGCGCGTCGTACGCGTGTCTTCCCCACCGACGTGGGGGTGTTCCGATCGTGCCGCTGCGGCAGACACGCGAGGATCTGTCTTCCCCACCGACGTGGGGGTGTTCCGCCAGAGGAGTTGGAGGAGGCGCGGTGTATTGCCCTGTGAGGTTGGGGACGCGGCTGGCGGGTGGTTTGCCCTTCAGCGCGGTGTGTCCGCGGTGGTGATTGTAGGTGTGCAGCCACTGCGGGAACGCGTCGCGTCGTTCCTGTTCTGAGCGGTAGGGGCGGGCGTAGGCCCATTCGTCGAGCAGGGTGCGGTTGAGGCGTTCGACTTTGCCGTTGGTCTGGGGCCGGTAGGGCCGGGTTCGCTTGTGGGTGATCCCGGCCGCCGTCAGCGTGTCGCGCCAGGCGTGGGACTTGTAGCAGGAGCCGTTGTCGGTCAGGACCCGCTCGACGGTGATCCCGACGCCGGTGAAGTAGGCATGGGCCCGCTGCCAGAAGCCGGTGGCGGTCTCCTTCTTCTCGTCGGCGTGGATCTCGCTGTAGGCGAGGCGGGAGTGGTCGTCGACGGCGGTGTGGAGGTAGCTGTAGCCGGCGTTCTTGCGGTTCTTGCGGCCGGCCTGGCGGCCGAGGGTCTTGTGGCCGCCGCCGTCGGGGATGTTGCCGAGTTTCTTGATGTCGACGTGGACCAGCTCGCCCGGCCGGTCGCGTTCGTAGCGGCGTATGACGTGGCCGGTGGCCCGGTCCAGGTGCGTGAGGCGGGCCAGGCCGTAGCGGGTCAGGACCCGGTGGACGGTGGAGGGCACCAGGTCCAGCAGGTGCGCGATGCGGGCCGGTCCCCACCGTCGCAGGATGCGGACCTTGATGATCCGGCGTTCGGTGCGGGTCGGGGTCCGCCGGGGGCTGTGGTGCGGGCGCGAGGAGCGGTCCGTCATTCCAGCCTCGCCGGACATGCGGTAGCGGGCGGCCCACCGCTGGGCGGTGGTGGGTGAGACCTGGAAGCGTTCGGCGGCCCGCCGCAGCGGCCAGCCGTCCTCGACCACACAGCGGGCAAGGCGCAGGCGTCCGGTCTCGGTCAGGGGTGCATTACGGTGGGGCATGAGGGCCTTCTGATCGTTCGGTGGAGATGTCGCAATCCACACCGAACCCGGAAGGCCCTCACCCGTTCAAGCAGTCCCAGCCAAGACCTCCATCACCCGTCCACAACCTCCCGGGGCAATACAGCTAGGCCGTCTGTCTTCCCCACCGACGTGGGGGTGTTCCGCAGGTCAAGGAGCGGTGCGCCGCCGACGGCACGTCTTCCCCTGAGGTTCCCCCGCTGTGCGGGAGTGGCTGACTAGCTGGTCAGGGCGGGTTGACGTGGTTTCAGGTTCACTTGTTCGGTCGCTGCCTGGTTGGC
>NZ_JBHYMF010000387.1:0-1659 GCF_042742855.1 Streptomyces sp. NPDC058877
GCAGGCACCGATCACTTACGAACAACAGTCAGCTACCCTGATACTTGCCGCATAACGACACGAACAGGTGTCCACCCTCCGGGGACAAGGCCCGACGTCGTCGTCATCGCACCGTGGCAGGTGCAGTCCGGCAAGGGCACGGCCGTCACCAATGGCGGCACGCTCTCTCTGCGCCACCGCACCCAGCTCCCCGCCGGATACGAGAATGACTGTTCCGGCACTCCGTCCGGATCGCCCGTCTACGGCGTGTGCCTGGCAGCCGGCCCGTGCGGCCCGGACTCGCCCAGCGCCACCCCGACGGACACCGTTAAGTTCGCACTGCGCGGTGGCCTCGCAGCCAAGGTCGGTTGGCAGGACCACCCCGACCTGGTCGTTACCGGGATCAATTCCGGCCCCAACGTCAGTGCCCAGGTCAACGACTCCGGCACCGTCGGAGGCGCGCTCGCGGCTCTCGACGAGGGCGTCCCCGCAGTTGCCTTCTCCTCGTCCAGTGACGCGAGCCAGTTCAACTTCCCGGTCGTCAACTACCGGGCCCACGCCCGCTTCGCCGCCGGCTTCCTCGGCGGGCTGCGCGAGCGCGACCTGCTCACCGACCTGTTCGCGCTCAAGGTCGACTACCCGGACGTGAGCGCAGGGCGCAGGGCCAAGCCCCCCGTGTGGACGAGCATTGGACACGGGAAGGTCGTCTGGCACGCTTATGAGGCCCGTACGCCTGGTGAGTTGGGCAGCGACCTCTTCGACATCACGTTCGACATCTGCGACAACGAGCCGGCCAGTGACTGCACCGAGACCGTCAGGGGTGCGGACTCCACCGCCCTGCTCGGTCGAGGCCACGTCACCGTGGCCCCGGTCACCGCCGACCGCACCTACGGCGCAAGGACCAGCGGCGCCGGACAGCGCGACCTGGCCCGTCTCAAGGAGTACGTCGAGCACCACGCTCCGCGTTACTGATCCGGACCGGCCGTCCGCGGACCTCCACCCTGCCCCGGAGGCCCGCGGACGACCTTCTTTTGGGCGGCAGCCGCACGACCGCCCGGGACAGTCCCATCACTACACCGCCCCACCTCCTCGTCCGTACCTGTGCCGGTCCCGTCCACGACGGGGACTGCAACGGTGTTGCTGCGCCCACGGCGTTCGACTCCTGGAGGCCCTCCCTCCAGTCGTCTGTCGGCCGCTGTGGTGAACTCCACGGCAATGCGGACCCCGGCGCATTGCAGGGCCAGATCATCGCGGGCGTCGTCTTCCGGGTGCTCCGTCCACACCGACTGGTGCCCCCCGACCGCAAGAGGAAACGCACTGAGCCCCTTTCATCCTGTGCTGATGGGTGAAAGGGGCTGTTCGGAGGGTGCGGTGACGAGGCAGGGCCCCTGGTCGTTGGCGTGCTGGCTCCACTCGTCACACCGGCGGTTGAAGGGGCCCTGGTGGTTCCGTATCGAGCCACGCTCGATGTCCCGTATGAGCTCGTCGAGCATGTTGCCTGGTTGCTGTGCGAGCACCGTCGAACCCGTAGCACCCGCTGGCGCGAGCTTGGTTGCTTCGGCCAGGCGCTGCTCACGCTGGTTCAGATGGCGTCCCGCCGAGTGGTGTAGCCGATCAAGCTGGCGGAATCCGCAGGTCGTGGCCCGATTCGCCCTCGCCGGCGGCCCTGTTGGGGCTCGC
>NZ_JBHYMF010000388.1:0-1628 GCF_042742855.1 Streptomyces sp. NPDC058877
GCCACACAAGTCGCCACCCGAATAACCCAAACCTTCAAAATCAACTGCCCCGTACGCACCATCTTCGAAAACCCGACCATCCACCAACTCGCCCAATGGGCCGGTGACTCGCGGACCGAAGCGCCCCCCGGTCTCCTGTCAAGGGGAGCCGCTGCCGATCCCGGTCTGCTGGCCTTCGGGCAACAGCGCATGTGGTTCCTGGACCAGATGGTTCCGGACTCCACGCTCTACAACACCCAGGCGCTGTGGCGGATCGACGGCGACTTGGACGTGCCCGCCTTGCAGTGGGCACTGACCGAAGTGGTGCGGCGGCACGCGGTGCTGCGCTCCCGGATCACCACCGAGCAGAGCGGTCCGCTCCAGGTGATCGACCCCCCTGCCGTCGTAGGGCTGCCGCTGACGGATCTGTCCGCGCACCCGCGCCCCGAGGCGATGACCAGGGTCCACGAGCTGTCACAGGAGGATGCCGCCCGGCCCTTCGACCTGGCCGCCGGGCCGCTGCTGCGCCCACGGTTGTTCCGTGTCGCGGCCGACAGCCACTGTCTGCTGGTGAGTTTCCACCACTCGGTCATTGACGCCTGGTCGCTCACCGTGCTGTGGAGGGAACTGTCGGCGCTCTACGACGCCCGGCTCGCGGATCGGCCCAGCCCGCTGCCCGCGCTCCCGTTCCAGTACTCCGACTACGCGGCCCATCAGCACGCCTGGTTGTCCACGGGGGAGGCGCAGGAGCAACTTACCTATTGGAAAACGGTGTTGAAAGACGCGCCGGACGTGATCGACCTGCCCACCGACCGGCCGCGGCCGGCTGCCCCCTCCGGCGCGGGAGGCCGGGTGGTCTTCCACGTCCCCGTAGAGGTCGAGGCCGAGCTGCGGGCGCTGGCGCGGTCGCACGACGCGACGCTCTTCATGGTGCTGCTCGCCGCGTACGGATTCCTGCTGTCGGTGTACGTGCGCCGCTCGGACGTCGTCGTGGGAGTCCCTGCGGCCGGCCGCACCCATCCCGAACTGGAGCATCTGGTCGGCCTGTTCATCAACTCGCTGCCGGTCAGGCTGGCCTGGGAGGGCAACCCGACGGTGAGCGAGCTGCTGCGGCTCACCAAGGAGGCGGGCCTGGACGCTCTGCGCCACCAGGACGTCCCCTTCGAGCGCATGGTGGACGCCCTGACGGACGAGCGGCACGCGGGCGTCAACCCGCTGTTCCAGACCTGGTTCGACTTCGACCAGTCCCTGGCGGTCGACTCACCGGCCGACCTGCGGGTCGAGCGGGTGCCGGTCGCGTTGCACTCGACCCGGTTCGACCTGGAGATGCTGCTCGAGGAGGGGTCGGACGGGTTGACGGGCTCCCTCGGCTACGACGCGGACCTGTTCGACGAGGTGAGTGGCGAGCGGTTCGTCGAGCACTATCTGGCCCTGCTGGCCTGCTTCGCGCACCGCACGGACACGTCGGTGGCTGTGCCCGCGGCGCCCGCCATGAGCCTCCTGGTCGACGCCGGCAGACCGACCGTGGACGCCTTCGAGGACGTCCTCGGCGAATTCGAGGCGTGGGTGGACCGGGCTCCGGAGGCTGTTGCCCTGGTGGCGGAGGGCCGTGAGACGACGTACGGAGAACTCGACGCCCGTGCGAACCG
>NZ_JBHYMF010000389.1:0-1620 GCF_042742855.1 Streptomyces sp. NPDC058877
GACCACCCGCGCAATCCGCGACCAGCCCGAACGAGCCCTCCCGCTCCTGGGCATCACCAACAACCCGGACACCCAGGGAACTTGATCAAGCCCTGAGCGCGACCAGCTCAACGCGTGGGTGCGGGCGCGGGGATCTGGGGATAGGTCAGCCGCCAGGAGCCGCCGCACTTCCGCCACAGTGAGCTCGATGACCTCGGCATCCTCACCGGTGGATCCCCCTTTTCGACTGCCTGTGCGCTCATCGCGGCGAGGAAGGCGTGGGCGAGCATGGCCAGGGTGATGCGCCGGTACCAGCCGACGTAGCGGCGGACCTCGTATTCGTCCAGGCCGCACTCGTTCTTCGCTGCCTGGAAACACTCCTCGATCGCCCACCGGGTGCCGGCGACGCGGACCAGTTCGTCCACGCCGACGTCCAGGGGCGTGTAGCCGAGGTAGTAGGCGATCTCGTCCGGCCGGCTGAGGCTGCGTCGTGCCAGCGCCCAGCGTCGCCGGATCAGGACGCCGTCTTGGTGGTCGTACTCGGCCACCGGTCGCAGTTGGACGGCCGCCCAGTCGTACTCGCGCTGCCCCTTCGCGCCCGCGCCGCAGGAACGGCGTTCCCATGCCTGGTCGGGGGCCTGCTCGAAGGCCATGTCGATTCCGCCGACCCGGTCTACGGCAGAAACGCCAACAGGTACGAATACGTCAATGCGGACCCGGTCAACAAGTACGACCTCGACGGCAAAATCTGCTGGAGCTGCGGCTGGAAGAAGACCAAATCCTTCGTCCGGAAGACGTGGAACGAGAACCGGCAAACCATCATCACCTGGGGCGTAACCATCGCGGTGACGGGCGTCTGTACCATCGCGACAGGCGGCGCGGGTGCGGCAGGCTGTGCCTGGTTCGGTGGTGCCGTCGGTGGCTTTGTCGGCTACCGCTACGGTGTCCAGCAACGCACCAGAAGCGGCTACGTACGGGCCACGATCGTCGGCGCCGTAACCGGCCGTGTCGGTAGCAGCGCCGTGAGCGGGGACTGGCGCCATGGTTCGCGGTACGCCTCCAACGTCAAGAGGTTCTTCCGCGGCTCCGGACGCCACCGCAGGTAGTTCCCATGCGCAGGGCCGCGAGAACCCTCGTTCCGCGGCCCTGCGCTCCGCCCCTCTGGACGCCCCCGCCCAAGGCATCAATGGAAAGAAAGGTGAGCGAATGAAGACCGTCGCTCGAATCTCCCTGGCGACCATCGCGTTCATCTCCCTGATCGTGATCACGCTGACGCTTACGGGTATGACGGATTCAGAGTCATCATTCGGAAGCATTCTCCGGACATCTGTGGGAGTCCTTCTGGCTGCCGCGACCTTCGGCTGGATTCGTTACGTGGTCGGCGAAATCCGGGCCCGTCGTGCGAGCAGTCAACGGTAAATATCGACACACTCGTGGCGGCAAGGTGCCTGCGTTCTCACCTGCCGGGTTGGATGAGGTCGATCGCGTGGCCGGGGTGTGACTTGTAGTAGTCGGTGGCGTGGGCGGTGTTGGTCCAGCCGGTGAGGCGGGCCAGGGCGATCGCGAGGTTGCGGAAGGTGGCCATCGCGCGGGGTGTGTTCCCGGTGCGGATTTTGGAGGCGTCCTCGGCGAGAGTGGTGT
>NZ_JBHYMF010000390.1:0-1613 GCF_042742855.1 Streptomyces sp. NPDC058877
ACCCAGGGGTGGCGGGCCGGCCCACATCCGCATGTGTTTCCCGTGTCAAACCCGTCTGGCAAACACCGCACTTCTGAAGGTGCGGCCCTGGCGGCGCCGACGCCAGCATGACTCGCGGCCCATCAGGTATCGACTTCCAAGGGAGCGCGAAAACGTGGCATCTCGCAATGTCCGGACAGGCGCCGCCGAATCCCCCCAGAAGCGCAGAGTCCCCGTCCTCGACGGTCTGCGCGGACTGTGCGCGGTCGCAGTCCTCGTCTACCACGTCGCCTACACGGCGGGCGTGAGCAACCACTTCGCGGACCCGCGCGACAACCTGTGGGGTTATCTCACCGAGGGCATGGGCGTCTTCCTGCCTCCCTTCTTCGTCCTGTCCGGCCTGATGCTCTACCGGCCCTTCGCCCGCCGCACGGTGACCGGCGAGGGCGCCACCCCCCGGGTCGCCTCCTTCTACTGGCGCCGCTTCGTGCGCATCGTTCCCGCGTTCTGGGCCCTGGTGCTCGCCTCGATCCTGCTTCTGGACTACGACAAGATCGACGGCGTCTGGTTCTTCCTGCGACCGCTCCTGATGATCCACTTCTTCACCCGGGCCGAATGGATCACGGGCATCGAGCCGACGTGGACCGTTCCCACCGAGATGCTCTTCTACCTGGCGCTGCCGGTCATCGCCTGGGCCATCCACAGGTTCGCCGTGCGCGGCACCACGCCGGCCCGCCGCGCCCGCCGGATGTTCGTCCCGCTCGTCGCCCTGGTCCTCATCGGCATGGCCTGGACCGCCTACTGCTTCCTGCCGTCCATGACGGCCGACGTCTGGTACCTGTCCTTCTGGCCCTTCGGCTACGTCGGCTACTTCGCCGGCGGCATGGCCCTCGCCGTGATGCTCTCCTACGCCGAGGTGGCGCCGCGCCAGCCGGCGCTGTTCCGCTGGGCCGTCAAGTGGCCGATGGGCTTCTGGCTGGTCGCCCTGATCGCCTACCTCGCCAACGTGCCGCATCCGTTCGGCGAGCCCGGCATGGGCGACTGGGGCGCGCTCACCCAGCAGATGGTGCTGCACCTGCTGTTCTTCGTCTTCTCGATGTGCGTCGTGATCCCGCTGGTGGCCCCCGGCGCCCGCTCGAAGACCATGAACCTGGTCCTCGCGAACCGTCCGATGGCCTTCCTCGGCCGCATCTCGTACGGCATCTACCTGTGGCACGTGTTCTTCATCCACGTCGTGCTCCACAACGGCAGCATGTTCGGCAAGTCCGCCGTCAACTCGGGCATGCTGCGCGGCACCGTCGGCTTCGCCGAGATGGTGAGCCTGGTCCTGCTCGGCACCCTCGTCACCGCGCTGGCCAGCCACTACGTCCTCGAGGAGCCGCTGAACAAGAAGCTGCGCGGCCTCTTCGACCGCCGCTCGAAGGACGGTGAGGACGAGGTGTCCGCACCCGGTCCGAAGGGCTCCGGGAGCGGCTCCCCGTCCTCGTCGGAGCAGGGCGTCCTGACCTCCGTCTGATCCAACGGGCACGGCCCCGAGGGGTGTCCCCGCCGCCACGGCGGGGGCACCCCTTCGTCGTGCCCGCCGCACGGCCGCGTCGGCGACACGACGAAGGGCGGCCGGCTCCGGAAGGAGC
>NZ_JBHYMF010000391.1:0-1600 GCF_042742855.1 Streptomyces sp. NPDC058877
GGTGCGCCCCTCCCGTGCGTCTCCACGGCTCAGGCGGTGGGGCGGCCCATCGCCCGGTAGGCCCAGCCGGCGGCCCGCCACCGCTCGCCGTCCAGGGCGTTGCGGCCGTCCAGGACCGTGCGGGTGGCGGCGACCGCGGCCAGCTCGGCCGGGTCGAGCTCGCGGAACTCCCGCCACTCCGTCAGGTGGAGGACCACGTCCGCCCCGCGCACCGCCTCCAGGGCCGAGGGGGCGTAGCCGAGGGTCGGGAAGAGCTTGCGGGCGTTCTCCATGCCCTTCGGGTCGTAGACGGTCACCTGGCCGCCCTGGAGGTGTATCTGGCCGGCGACGTTCAGCGCGGGGGAGTCACGGACGTCGTCCGAGTCCGGCTTGAAGGTGGCGCCGAGCACGGCGACCCGGCGGCCCAGGAAGGTGCCCCCGCCGAGGGCCTCGCGGGCCATCTCCACCATCTGGCCGCGCCGCCGCATGTTGATCGAGTCGATCTCGCGGAGGAAGGTCAGGGCCTGGTCGGCGCCCAGCTCGCCCGCGCGGGCCATGAAGGCCCGGATGTCCTTCGGCAGGCAGCCGCCGCCGAAGCCGATGCCGGCGCGCAGGAACTTGGCGCCGATCCGGTCGTCGTGGCCGATGGCCTCGGCGAGCTTGGCGACGTCGCCGCCGGCGGCCTCGCACACCTCCGCCATCGCGTTGATGAAGGAGATCTTCGTGGCCAGGAAGGAGTTGGCGGCCGTCTTCACGAGTTCGGCCGTCGGGAAGTCGGTCACCACGAACGGCGAGCCCTCGCCGACGGGAACCGCGTACACCGTGCGGAGCGTCTTCTCGGCCCGGTCGTCGGAGCCGCGCACGCCGACCACGATCCGGTCCGGGTGCAGGGTGTCCTGGACGGCGAAGCCCTCCCGGAGGAACTCCGGGTTCCAGGCGAGGTCGACGCCCTCCGGGAGGAGCCCCGCGAGCCGTTCGGCGGAACCGACCGGCACCGTCGACTTGCCGACGACCAGCGCCCCGGCGCGGACGACCCCGGCGAGGGAGGTGAAGGCGGCGTCCACGTGGCTCATGTCGCAGGCGTACTCGCCGTGCTTCTGCGGCGTGTTCACACAGACGAAGTGCACGTCGCCGAAGGCGCCCACCTCCTCCCAGGAGGTGGTGAAGCGCAGCCGGCCGCTGGATCCCTCGATCCCGGCCACGTGCTTCGCGAGCAGCTCTTCGAGGCCCGGCTCGAACATCGGGACCCGTCCGGCGGACAGCATCTCGATCTTCTCGGGGACGACGTCCAGGCCGAGCACCTCGAAGCCCAGTTCTGCCATGGCCGCGGCGTGGGTGGCGCCGAGGTAGCCGGTGCCGATCACGGTGATCTTGAGGGCCATGCGGGACTCCAGGGAACGTCGGGCGGAATGCCTGCCCGAGCATAGTCGTGCGCTGGTCCAGGGCCGGGGCGCGCCCTACCCTTTGTGTTACTTAACGGTAGTTAGCGAGCACGGGAGTGGATGAGCGTGGCGGGTTCGACCGATTTCGACCTGTACCGGCCTTCCGAGGAGCACGACATGCTCCGGGAGTCGGTGCGTGCCCTCGCGGAGGCGAAGATCGTTCCGTTCGCGGCGGCGGT
>NZ_JBHYMF010000392.1:0-1590 GCF_042742855.1 Streptomyces sp. NPDC058877
TCTCAGCTTGGCGTTTATCCGCGGCGAGCTTGGTGTTCCTTGATCGACTCAGCGCGTTTGACCGTCTTTCCGACGTCGTGGTGCTTGGCTCGGTGTGTGTTCTTTGAGCCGGGAGGCCGTCCCGGGCCCGGCTTGGACGGTTTCGGTGCGGCCGCCGGACGGGCCGCCGTCGCGCGGACGTTGCGAAACCCCCGCCGCACCCGGGCGGGAGTGAGACGGCGGGGCTCGGTGGGTCGCTCCCAGGGACGGCGCAGGTCCTCGGTGAGGGGGCGGGCGAGGCGGAGCTGGGTGTGGGCGGCGATGACGAGCCAGGTCCACAGATCGGCACTGTCGGCGTGGCGGACCTTGGGTGCCGTCCAGCCGAGCGTCTGCTTCAGCAGCCTGAAGGTGTGCTCCAGGTCGAATCTGCGGAGGAAGGACTGCCACCAGCGGTCCACGTCCACCGACGTCGCTGCGGTGGCCGAGCACCACAGCCAGACCGGTTTCGGGTCGCGGTCGCCCGGCAGGCGCTCGACCTTCAGGCGGATCAACGTGCCGTGCAGGACGGGCAGTTCCTCCTTGGCGTGATTCAGCCAGGGGCCGCGGTGGGTGAGTCTGGGATGCATCCGGTCCCAGGTCATCGCCTCGGCCTTGCCGTAGCGGGTGGTGTCCGTGCGGGTGGTGACGTCGGGCTGGTGCCAGGTGTCGGGCTTGGCGAAGGTGAGAACGCCGCCGTGCCGACGGGGCCGCCCGCCTTTGGGGCCGGAACGAGCGGGGTCTGCGTCGCGGAGCATGACGCGGTCCGAGCGCAGGCGTCCGACCAAAACGACCGGCAGGTCGGCCAGGGCGTGAGAGAGGTAGCTGACGTCGTAGCCGGCGTCCATCATCATCAGGATCTCGGGATCGCCCGTCCGCCAGTGCCCGGCCTGCGTCAACCGCTCCACGACGCCGCGCAGTTGGGCGGCGGTCACGAGCGTCGCGTCGTTCGCGGGCCCGAGGCGCACGGCGTCCAGCAGCGCGACCCAGGAGGTGCGGCCTGCTTCGAGGGCCGCGACGAAGGAGTACGGCCAGCCCGGCACGAACTGGTCCGTCCGGCGGTCGCCGCGTCCGTAGACGTGGCAGAACAGCCGCTGGTCGCTGGTGGGGGCATCGGGGCGGAGCCAGTTGCTCACGTCCACGGCCAGCACGATCCGCCCGTCGGCCGCCTTCGGCAGCGGCAGGCCGGCCAGCGTGCGGCGCAACCGTGCCGGCTCCAGCCAGCCTCGGTCCAGCGCCGAGTAAAGCGCGCCATGCCCGCGCCGGTGCTCGACCGCCAGCGACAGCTCGACCAGCGTCTTCACCGGACCGTCCACGCACAACACCGCGTCCGTGAGCTCGAAGAGCGCATCCGCACGGGCGTACAGGCAGTCATAAAACTCAACCCGAAAGCGGGACAAGACGCCCAATGCCCCGCCTGCGGGCGCGTCGACCGGGAGACTCATACACAGCGGCCGTTCTCTCGTGCTTCGTGACTCGACATCTCGAAGCGTGGAGAACGGCCGCCTCCGCTGTCCCGGGAAGAACCACAGATCAGCAGGACGAGTGACCTGCGAGGTTAAACGCCAAGCTCAG
>NZ_JBHYMF010000393.1:0-1559 GCF_042742855.1 Streptomyces sp. NPDC058877
AGGGCGTCCATCAGGCGCAGGCCTTCGAAGGCGTCGCGGGCGTAGCGGACTTCGCCGTGGTAGATGTCGTGGAGGTCTTGTTCGACGTAGGCGCGGGTGAGGGCGGCGCCGCCGAGGATGACGGGGTATTGGGCGGCGAGCTCGCGCTGGTTGAGTTCCTGCAGGTTCTCCTTCATGATCACGGTGGATTTGACCAGGAGGCCGGACATGCCGATGACGTCGGCGTGGTGTTCCTCGGCGGCTTGGAGGATTGCGGAGATGGGCTGTTTGATGCCGATGTTGACGACGTTGTAGCCGTTGTTGGACAGGATGATGTCGACGAGGTTCTTGCCGATGTCGTGGACGTCGCCGCGGACGGTGGCCAGCACGATGGTGCCCTTGCCCTGGGCGTCGGTCTTCTCCATGTGTGGTTCGAGGTGGGCGACGGCCGTCTTCATGACCTCGGCGGACTGCAGCACGAACGGCAGCTGCATCTGACCGGAGCCGAACAGCTCTCCGACCGTCTTCATCCCGTCCAGCAGGGTGTCGTTGACGATGGCGAGGGCCGGCCGGTCGACCAACGCCTGGTCGAGGTCGGCCTCCAGGCCGTTCTTCTCCCCGTCGATGATCCGCCGCTTGAGGCGTTCCTCCAGTGGCAGGGCGGCCAGTTCCTCGGCCTTGCCGGCCTTCAGCGACTTCGTGGTCGCCCCCTCGAACAGGGCCATCAGCTTTTGCAGCGGGTCATAGCCCTCGGCACGACGGTCGTAGATCAAGTCGAGTGCGGTGGTGACCTGCTCCTCGTCGAAGCGGGCGATCGGCAGGATCTTCGAGGCGTGCACGATCGCCGAGTCCAGGCCGGCCTTGACACACTCGTCCAGGAACACCGAGTTGAGCAGGATCCGGGCGGCCGGGTTCAGCCCGAAGGAGATGTTGGACAACCCCAGGGTGGTCTGGACGTCCGGATGACGCCGCTTCAGCTCGCGGATCGCCTCGATCGTGGCGATACCATCGCGCCGTGATTCTTCCTGACCGGTGCAGATGGTGAAGGTCAACGCGTCGATGAGGATGTCGCACTCACCGATGCCCCAGGTGCCGGTCAGGTCCGCGATCAACCGCTCGGCGACGGCGACCTTGTGCTCGACGGTACGGGCCTGGCCCTCCTCATCGATCGTCAACGCGATCAGAGCGGCACCGTGTTCCCGGGCCAGTCGGGTGACCTTCGCGAAGCGGGAGTCGGGGCCGTCACCGTCCTCGTAGTTGACCGAGTTGATCACCGCCCGGCCGCCGAGCTTCTCCAACCCGGCGCGCAGGACGTCCACCTCGGTGGAGTCCAACACGATCGGCAGGGTGGAGGCGGTCGCGAACCGGCCGGCGAGCTCGACCATGTCGGCCACCCCGTCACGCCCCACATAGTCCACACACAGATCGAGCATGTGCGCACCCTCACGGATCTGGTCCCGCGCCATCTCCACACAGTCGTCCCAACGGCCCTCCAACATGGCCTCACGAAACTTCTTCGACCCGTTGGCGTTGGTCCGCTCACCGATCGCCAGGTAGGAGGTGTCCTGCCGGAACGGGAC
>NZ_JBHYMF010000394.1:0-1549 GCF_042742855.1 Streptomyces sp. NPDC058877
CCCCGTTATGTTCTTCGCGGTCCTGCAAGAGGGCCGCTGGCCTCCGGGCCCGGCATGACTGTGTCCCCCTGTCGAACGGATGACCTGGGGGGTGGTGTCACCGGGCCCGAGGGGTGTTCGTCGGAGACGCTGATCAGAGGTCCGGCCACCGTCCGGTCCGGCGCAACGCCGGACAGTTCGCGGGCGGCAGGTCTGCATAACGTGGATGCGCGAGCACGACACCCGAGCCGAGGCCGGCACCGTCAACACCCCTGGAAGGGCACGATGTTCGAGATCGAAGACGTGGGCGTGTTCCTCGGCCTGGACGTCGGCAAGTCCGCGCACCACGGGCACGGACTCACCCCGGCCGGGAAGAAGGTCTTCGACAAGCCGCTGCCCAACAGCGAGCCGAAGCTGCGGGCCGTGTTCGACAAGCTGACCGCGAAGTTCGGCACCGTCCTGGTCATCGTGGACCAGCCCGCCTCCATCGGCGCCCTGCCGCTGACCGTCGCCCGCGACGCCGGCTGCCGCGTCGCCTACCTGCCCGGCCTGGCCATGCGCCGGATCGCCGACCTCTACCCCGGCGAGGCCAAAACCGACGCCAAGGACGCGGCCGTCATCGCCGATGCCGCGCGGACGATGCCGCACACCCTGCGCTCCCTGGAACTGACCGACGAGATCACCGCCGAGCTGACCGTGCTGACCGGCTTCGACCAGGACCTCGCCGCCGAGGCCACCCGCACCAGCAACCGGATACGCGGCCTGCTCACCCAGTTCCACCCCTCCCTGGAACGCGTCCTGGGACCGCGTCTGGACCACCAGGCCGTCACCTGGCTCCTGGAGCGCTACGGCTCCCCGGCCGCCCTGCGCAAGGCCGGCCGCCGCAGACTCGTGGAGCTGATCCGCCCGAAGGCCCCGCGCATGGCCCAGCGGCTGATCGACGAGGTCTTCGACGCGCTCGACGAGCAGACCGTCGTCGTCCCGGGCACCGGCACCCTGGACATCGTCGTCCCCTCCCTGGCCGCTTCCCTGACCGCCGTGCACACCCAGCGCAGGGCGATGGAAGCCCAGATCAACGCCCTGCTGGAGGCCCACCCTCTTTCCCAGGTCCTGACATCGATGCCCGGCGTCGGCGTCAGGACCGCCGCAGTCCTGCTGACCACCGTCGGCGACGGCACCAGCTTCCCCACCGCCGCCCACCTGGCCTCCTACGCCGGACTCGCCCCCACCACCAGGCAATCCGGGACCTCGATCCACGGCGAACACGCACCGCGAGGCGGCAACCGGCAGCTCAAACGCGCCATGTTCCTCTCCGCCTTCGCCTGCATGAACGCCGACCCCGCCTCCCGCACCTACTACGACAAGCAACGCGCCCGCGGCAAGACCCACACCCAAGCCCTCCTCCGCCTCGCCCGCCAACGCATCAGCGTCCTGTTCGCCATGCTCCGCGACGGCACCTTCTACGAATCCCGGACGCCGAAGGACATCGAGCTCGCCGCATAACCCCAACAACCCTGAACCACCCCAAACCCGACACGGGCGCCTTGACGAAGGACATAGAGGCACCCCC
>NZ_JBHYMF010000395.1:0-1541 GCF_042742855.1 Streptomyces sp. NPDC058877
GGGGCGGGGTCCTTCCCCCCTCCCCGGGGCCGGCAGTTCCGGATGACCGCGCCGGTGTCGGCCCGAGCCCCGCGTGGCCCGCGCGGGCCACGCGCGCTCCCCGGCGCGTACGTAGTCTGGAGACATGACCGAACGCAAGCCGCCCGGAGTCAGCTTCGAGTCGTTCGTGGACAAGCAGATCCGCGAGGCAGCGGAGCGCGGCGAGTTCCGGAACCTGTCCGGCTTCGGCAAGCCGCTTCCGAACGACTCGGCGCCGTACGACGAGCTGTGGTGGATCAAGGGGAAGATGCACCGCGAGGGGGCTTCCGCGCTACCCCCCTCGCTCGCCCTGCGCAAGGAGGCCGAGGACGCCGAGGCGGCCGTGGCCCGGGCCGTCTCGGAGGGGCAGGTCCGCCGCGTCCTCGAAGAGGTCAACGCGAAGATCGCCGAGGCCCTCCGCCGCCCGCCCGCGGGGCCTCCGCTGCAGCTGAGGCCCTTCGACGTCGAGGCGGCGGTGCGGCAGTGGAAGGCGGAGAGGAAGCTCCCGTGAACAGCGCCGGACTGCTGGTCGACTCCTTCGGGCGGGTGCGCGAGGCCGTCCACGGTGCCGTGGAAGGGCTGACGGAGGAGGAGCTCGCCGTACGCGTCGATCCCGACGCCAACTCGATCGCCTGGCTCGTCTGGCACCTCACCCGGATCCAGGACGACCACCTCGCGGACGCGTTCGGCGAGGAGCAACTGTGGGCCTCGGACGGTTGGGCGGCCCGCTTCGGGCTGCCGTTCCCGCAGCGGGCCACCGGCTACGGGCAGACGAGCGCCCAGGTCGGAGCGGTCCGGGCCACGGCGGACCTGCTGCTCGGCTACCACGACGCCGTCCACTCCCGGACCGAGGCGCTGGTCGGCGCGGTCACGGAGGAGGACCTGGCACGGGTCGTGGACACCGCCTGGGACCCGCCGGTCACCCTCGGGGTGCGCTTGGTGTCGGTGATCGCGGACGACCTCCAGCACGCGGGACAGGCGGCTTACGTACGGGGCCTGGTCGAGCGACGCTAGCGGCGCCGGGCAGCGCTGCGGCGCCGTCGTCGAGCGTCCGCGGGCGGGCCCGTACGCGGACAGCCGTCACGAGTTCGGAACTCCTGCACGACCCGGGCAGCTCCACCGCGCTCCTGGACCACGTCGATTCGATGGCCACGGCCCCCGACTGCTCGGTCCTCGTCCGCGGCGGCTCGATCAGCCGGGGCGGCGAGGGCGTCTACAAGACCGCTCCCGGCGAGGGGGCGCTCCGGTCGTCATGCTCGTCGCCTCCGCCGGCCTGCCGACCGAGCTCGACCTGGCCTCCTCGTCCGTCCCGTCCGTTGTCGACCTCGACCAGAACGACGGCAGGGCCACCCACACCTGGAGCCTGTCCCGGTACAACGGCGAGGGAACTGTCACCCTGCGCCACCTCGCCACCGGCAAGAAGGCCCAGCGCCCCCTTCACCCGCACCACCACGGACCTCTACGAGGGAGAGGGCACCGCGTTCAGCTCGGTCTCCTGACCCGGGCGACAAGCACCCCCGGTC
>NZ_JBHYMF010000396.1:0-1528 GCF_042742855.1 Streptomyces sp. NPDC058877
GCCCCCACGGAGGGCCGTTCGCCCCTGCCGGTGGCCGAAGGCGGCAGGGTGGTGTGACCCACGTGCACCAAGCCGCCGGCTCGGCAGTGACAGATCGCCCCTCGGGGAATCGGGACCGTCGGGTGATCGGCTCGGCAGCGCCGGAAGCACCCCAAGCGACCTGTACGAGGAAGTCACGCATGACACCGTTACGAGTCAACGCACCGAGTCCTCCGGACGAGGCCCATCCGCGATACGTCGTTCTCCAACGCCTCTCCGTGATCAATCGGTTGGGCGAGCAGACCTATGACCGGTTGCTCCAGGACATGGACCAACCGGAAGGGAAGCTCCTCGCCTTCGCCGCCCTCATGGACACCCTCCTGCTCGACCTTCGCCTGCTCCTTTCACCGGAGCTCGAAGGCCTCGCCCGTGCTGCCGTGGATGCGTCCCCCGACGGTCGGGAGACCGGGGAGGCCGATGCGCAGAAGGCGGCCCGGCTCCTTGCGGGAATCTGGCTGAGCGGCTCCGGAGAGGCCGTGGACCGGGAACTCTGGCGCCGACACGGTGAAGACGCGGTGTTGGCGTGCGTGCGTGTCGCTCGGCAGGCGACGTGTCCACGGGAGCGCCGTCAAGCCGGTCCGGGGCGAGGAGACCGCGATCGCCGGTCGTAGCGCCGCGCATGCGGCTGACCGAAGCCACGGTTCGTCGCACGGAGAAGGGGCGGGAGCGCGATGCTCGCAGACTTCCACGGGCCTCTGCCCGTCCGGTGGACGACCGTGCCGCAGCTCTCGGAGCCCGCTTCGCACGGGGAGGCGACGGGGCCGCTGGTCGTCGGAGCCCGTACGGCGGTGTCCGGTGGAGCGCAGTCAGTCCCGGGGTCTGGGGGAGTGACGGCGCGGGGGGCGACGGCGGGGAACGGCACCGGAGGCGGACAGGACGCTCAGGAGGGTGACGGCGGCCGGCCGGGTGTGTCTCGACGCACGGTTCCGTCGGTTTCGTGCGGAGGCACGGTCACCGGGAGGATCTGGAGATGCTGTCCAGTTCCGTGTCCAAGTGCCACCAGTAACAAGGGTGGTGTTCTTCGCGCCCGAACGGCACCAGCGCACCGGTACGGTCGAGGAAGGCCTTCAGCGGATCGCCCGGAGTGACGAACAGCGCTTCCTCTTCGTTGACCCGCAGGCGGATCAGTACCGCGCCGCCGTCGTGCTGCCCCACGGGCGAGACGGTCACGTCCCCTTCCCCGCAAGGGCGTCCGACGCCGTTGAACAGCAACTCCCTTGCGAAACACCAGGTGTTCGTGGAGCCGTCCGGAAGCGGGATGACGAGTCGTACCGCAAGGGGGTCGCAGTTGTCGTATCTCATGCGCACCGGAATGCGGTACGCGGGGCCTTCCGTCGGCAAGAGGTCCATCGGGACCTCCTCGTCGACGAACTTGTGCATGGGTCGCTCCCTTCTCGTTCTTCGTTTCCGGGACGCCGGCGGACCGCCGGTCCGCGGAAGGGCGCCCCTGGTGGTGACGGGATCGCCCCCGCCGCCGAAGCGGTCGGCA
>NZ_JBHYMF010000397.1:0-1469 GCF_042742855.1 Streptomyces sp. NPDC058877
CCGCGTGCCAGGCCGGCGCCACTCACGTACAACTCGCCGACCATTCCCACGCCCACCGGATTCAGACGGCCATCCAGTACGTATACCCGCGCGTTCCAGATCGGCCGGCCGATGCCGGGCTGTCCGATCCCGGTGAGCGGCCGGCTCATGGTGGCGCACACGGTCGTCTCGGTGGGGCCATAGGCGTTGATCAGACGGCGGTCGGACCAGATGCCGGCGGTCTTCTCGGACAAGGCTTCGCCCGCCGCGATCAGTGTCCGGAGTGTGCCGTGCTCGGCCGGGTCGAGCACGCCGAGCACTGCGGGCGGCAGGGTCGCGTGGGTCACCTCGTGCCGTGCGATGAGCTCCGTGAGACCGGGGCCGGGGAGCATGCCGTCGGGCCGCAGGACGAGTGAGGCGCCAGAAAGCAGGGCCATGGCGATCTCGGAGACGGACGCGTCGAAACTCAGGGACGCGAACTGCAGGACACGGCTGGCGGCGTCCACCCGGAAGTGGTCGATCTGCGCGGCGGCGAGAGAGGCGAGACCGGCGTGCTCCAACATGACGCCCTTCGGGGTTCCGGTGGAGCCGGAGGTGAAGATGACGTACGCGAGCTGGGACGAGGTCAGCCGGCCGCCGCGCTCGTCGTCCGTGAGGTCGCCCCCGGGCCGGGCCGTGATGGTCTCCTCGGTGCGCGGGTCGTCGATCACCACGATGCTCGGGACAGCTTCTGCGGCGTCCGGGCTTCCGTCGTGACCGCGTGCTGCCAGGGCCTTCTCCAGCAGCGGCGCCGAGCCGGACAGGGTGAGGACGGCGACCGCGTGGGTGTCCTGGACGAGCTGGGTGATCCTGGCGGCCGGGAGGCCGGGATCAACGGGCAGGTAGACGGCTCCGGCCTTCATCACGCCGAGTAGTGCCGCCAGCGCGTCCACGGACCGTGGCAGGGCGACGGCGACGACGTCCTCGCGCCCGCCGCCCAGGGCCCCGAGGTGCCGTGCGAGGCGGTTGGCGCGTTCGTTCAGCTGCGCGTACGTGGTGTCGACGGCCCCGCGTACGGCGATGGCCTGCGGGGTACGGCGCACCTGCTCCTCGAAGAGTGCGGGCAGGGGCCGGGAGTCCACCTCCTGACCGGTGTCGTTCCAGAGCCGCACGACGGATTCGAGCTCGGGTGCGTCGAGCAGGTCGAGGTCGGTGATCCGCCGCTCCGGGGCGCCGATGGCGGCGCGCAGCAGGCAGCACAGCCGGACGCCGATGCGGCGGACGGTCTCCGGGTCGAAGAGGTCCACTGCGTATTCGAGGGCGCCGTCGATGCCCGCGGGGGTTCCGTCCTCGGCCTGTCGCTCCCGGAGGTGGAAGCTCAGGTCGACCTTCGCGGTGCCCGCGTCGGTCAGGTCCTCGTCGATGTGGGTGGTGAGGTGCGGGAGGGTGAGGGGCGGTCGTTCGGTGCCGTCGAAGTTGAGGACGACTTGGAACAGGGGGTGGTGGGATGC
>NZ_JBHYMF010000398.1:0-1458 GCF_042742855.1 Streptomyces sp. NPDC058877
CTAGTACTCCAGTGCGGTTTTGTGATCTACCCGGTGGGTTCGTTGGCGGACCGTCGTTGGTAGTGGCTTTGTCGGGCTGTTGCCTGGTGGCGTCTGCGCCAGATTGACCAGTGCAGCAGCCTGGCGGCGGTCACGGCCGGCGGGCCGAAGACGGCGGTAAGCAGGTGTCGGATCTCCGGGACGGTCAAGGAGATCGGTTCGCTGTTGCGAGCTGGGTGGTGCGGGCCGGTGGGCCGCTGCGGTGCCGCGTCTGCGGCGACGGCGGTCAGGAAGGCCAGGGCGAGCATGGCGAGGGTGATGTGCCGGTGCCAGGCGGTCCAGTTGCGGACCTGGTAGTGGTCAAGTCCGACCTGGCCCTTGGCGGCCTGGAAGCACTCCTCGACGCTCCAGCGGACGCCGGCGACGCGGACCAGCTCGGCCAGGGTGACCGTGGTGGGTGACCAGCACAGGTAGAAGGCGAGTTCGCCGGTGGTGCGATTGCGGCGGATCAGCAGGTGGCGGTGTTCGTCGGTGCCGATGTGGATCCAGGCCCAGTCGTAGTGGCGCGGGCCCTTCGCGCCGTTGCCCGCGCTGTGCCGCTGCCAGGCAGTGGCGGGCAGGCGGCCGGCGACGGTGTCCGCGCGGATGGGGGTGCGGCCGTGGTTGATCCGCACCCGTGTCGAGCAGGCGACGGCCATCACGTAGCCGGTGCCGCGTGCCTCCAGAGCGGCGAGAAGCCGCGGGTCCTGTCCGTATGCTTCGTCGCCGGTCACCCATGGTGCCTCCACCCCGGCGTCCAGCGTGGCGGCGATCATCTCCCAGGCGAGGCGGGGTTTGGTCTGGAACTGCACCTCGTCGGGTATCCCCGCCGCCTGGCGGCGCTCGGCGTCGGTGCACCAGGAGTGCTCGGGCAGGTAGAGCCGGCGGTCGATCAGCGTCCGCCCCCGGCTGGTGGCATAGGCGAGGAAGACCCCGACCTGGGAGTTCTCGATGCGGCCCGCGGTACCGGTGTACTGGCGCTGGACGCCCGCCGAAGCCCGGCCCTTCTTCAGGAAGCCGGTCTCGTCCACGATGAGGACGCCGCCGTCGGTGCCGAGGTGTTCAACGGCGTAGGCGCGGATGTCGTCGCGGACGGAGTCGGCGTCCCAACGGGCATAGCGCAGCAGACGCTGCATCGGCCCCGGTCGGGCCAGGCCGGCCTGTTCGGCCAGTTGCCAGCAGTTCTTCCGCTCGACACGCGACAGCAGCCCGAGCAGATAGGCGCGGGCGGTAGCCCGGGGTTCAACTCGGCTGAACCGGCCCGCGATCCGGGCCATGGCCTGCTCGAACATCACCCGCCAGCGCGCAGGGTCTACGCTATGGCCAGCGGCCACCGCACGATCTTCGTTTGTCCACACACCAACCGATGATCACGCGGTGGCCGTACCCGTTCCCAGCCAGGGTCGCCACAAGATCGCGAAACCAGACTGGAGTACTAGG
>NZ_JBHYMF010000399.1:0-1450 GCF_042742855.1 Streptomyces sp. NPDC058877
CTAGTAGTGCTTGGTCAGGTCGTGTTTGGTGGTGCGTGTCCTTCGGGTTGTGTGTCGCGTTGTGGGTGTGTGACTCCGGACGAAATGGCTGCGGTGCGTGATGAGTTGGAGGCGTTTGCTGCGGAGGTGTTCGAGCCGTTCGCGCGCAAGGACCAGCGCCGGTGGGGGCAGGTCTACCTGCGGGGACTGCTGACCGACGGCAAGCGCAAGTCGGTCGAGCCGATGGCCGCTCGCCTCGGGGAGGACGGGAACCGGCAGGCTCTGGCCCACTTCATCACCACCAGCCCGTGGGATCCGGCCCACATCCGGGCCAGCCTGGCCTGGAGGATGGAGACGGCGATCCGCCCGACCGCGCTGGTCTTCGACGACACCGGCTTCTTGAAGGACGGCACTGCCTCGGCGTGTGTGTCGCGGCAGTACACCGGCACCGCGGGCAAGGTCACCAACTGCCAGGTGGGCGTCTCGCTGCACCTGGCCTCCGATCATGCCTCGGCAGCGGTCAACTGGCGGTTGTTCCTGCCCCGGACCTGGGACCCCGCCTCGCCGGAAGCTGACCCGGGCAAGATCGCCCGTCGTGTCACTTGCGGCATCCCGGAGGATGCCGGGCACGTGGAAAAGTGGCAGCTCGCCCTGGACATGGCCGATGAGACTCGTTCCTGGGGGATCGATGTGCCGCTGGCCATCGCAGATGCCGGATACGGCGACGCCGCGGCCTTCCGTCTCGGCCTGAACGCACGGGGCATGCGCTACGTGGTGGGCATCTCCACCACCCTGTCGGCCCAGCCCGCCGACGCGGTTCCGGTGGCCGAGCCGTACTCCGGGACCGGACGGCCACCGGTGCCGAAGTACCCCGAGCCTCCGCGTTCGGTGAAAGAGCTGGTCATCGCGGCGGGCCGGAAGGCCGCACGGCCGGTCCAATGGCGGGAAGGCTCCCGGCCCGGCACCGGCCGCTCCGGCTTCAAGCGGATGTACTCCCGGTTCGTGGCCTTGCGGATCCGGCCCGCCGGGCGTCAGATCCGCCAGGCCACCGAGGGCCCGGAACTGCCCGAGTGCTGGCTGCTGGCCGAGTGGCCCGCGCGCGAGAGCGAGCCGGTCCAGTTCTGGCTGTCCGACCTGCCCGCCGACACCCCGCTGACCGCCCTGGTCCGCCTGGCCAAGCTCCGCTGGCGCATCGAGCACGACTACCGCGAGATGAAGCAGGCTCTGGGGCTGGCCCACTTCGAGGGCCGGACCTGGGGCGGCTGGCACCACCACGTCACCCTCGTCTCTGCCGCCCACGCCTTCTGCACCCTGCAACGACTGGCCAGAGCCCCAAAAGACGCGGCGCCGGCCTGAGCCTCTACCAAGTCGTCCGCGAGCTGCAGACCCTCCTCGCCACCTGGACCGGCGCCTGCCCCACCTGCCACCGCGACATACCAAGCACCACACCAACCTGACCAAGCACTACTAG
>NZ_JBHYMF010000400.1:0-1439 GCF_042742855.1 Streptomyces sp. NPDC058877
CTAGTAGTACTTCGTTAGGTCTGGAGTGGTGGGGTGTGTGCTGCCGCGCGCGTGGTGGGTAACTCGCGGTGGCAGGTGGGGCATTCGCCGGTCCAGGCCCGTATCAGGTCCTGGATGGCGTCGAGGACTCGGTAGAAGGTCAGGCCGGCGTCTCGACTTTTGGGTCGAGGCGCCGGAGGGTGAGGAAGGCGTGGGCGGCGGTGACCAGGGTGACGTGATGGTGCCAGCCGCGCCAGGTCCGGCCCTCGAAGTGGTCCAGGCCCAGGCCGTGCTTCATCTCGCGGTAGTCGTGCTCGATGCGCCAGCGGATCTTGGCCAGGCGCACGAGCCGTCGGATCGCCGTGTCGGGCGGAAGGCTGGTGAGCCAGTAGTCCGTCGGCGCGTCCTCGCCAGAAGGCCACTCGACCAGCAGGGTCTCGGCCGGCAGGACACCGTCCCAGGAGGCGCTTCCTCCCGCGTCGGCGGCGGCGAGCGCCCGGGGGATCCTCCCTGCGGGCCGCACCTGCAGGACTCGGAAACGCGAACGCATCGCCCCTCGGCTGCCCTGGCGCCAGGTGACCTGCCGAAACGCCCGGCGTCCGGCCTCGGTGGCGAGTTCGCGCAGGGCGGTGGAGTCGGTGCGGTAGCGGGGCAGTGTCCTGCGGCCGGCACCGCCGTAGGCGGGCGCCACCGGCTCCGCGTCATGGCGGTGCGCGGTCTCGTCGCCGCGCACCGCCACGATGTAGTCCAGGTCCCGCGCGCGCAAGGCGTGGCGGAAGGCCGCCGACTGGCCGTAGCCCGCGTCGGCGACCACGACCTGCGGGGCAAGCCCCCAGGAGACCAGCTCGTCGAGCGCATCGATCGCCAGCCGCCACTTCTCGACGTGTCCGATCTCTTCCGGCAGGCCGGTCCGCTCCCGGCGGGGATCCTCGCGGTCGTCCCAGTCCGGCGGCACGAACAGCCGCCAGGACAACGGGCTGGATGCCTTGTCGGTCACAGCGTGGACACTCACCCCCACCTGGCACAGCGAGCGCTTGCCCAGCGCGCCACAGTACTGCCGGGAGGTGGCCACGGACTGGTCCCCGGCCTTCGGGAACGAGGTGTCGTCGATCACCCACGCCTCCGGCGCGAGGGCGGAGGTCATCTTCCCGGCGATCCGCCGCAGCACCGGCCTGTGGTCCCATGGCGACTGGCTGACGAACTGCTGCAGGGCCTGCATGTTCCCGTCCGGCAGCCGCTCGGCCATCGGCTGGATCGACTTGCGTCGCCCGTCCAGCATCAGCCCGCGCAGGTAGCAGTCCCCCTGCCGGCGCTGGTCCTTGCGTGCCAGCGACGCGAACACCTCGGCCACGAAATCGCCGAGGTCTCCGCGTAGCCTCTCCACCTCACCAAGATCCACAGACCGCAGCATGCGTCGCCGCAACCATCGAAATCAAATCAACCTAACGAAGTACTACTAG
>NZ_JBHYMF010000401.1:0-1419 GCF_042742855.1 Streptomyces sp. NPDC058877
GCGAGCCCCAACAGGGCCGCCGGCGAGGGCGAATCGGGCCACGACCTGCGGATTCCGCCAGCTTGATCGGCTACACCACTCGGCGGGACACCATCTGCCGCCGAGGCGTGCGCGGCAGCACTGTACTGGCTCGAAGACGTCCTTGGGACGCCGATCAGTCGCTCGGCCTGCGGACCCCGGTCACGCCCTCTGATTGAGTTCGCGCTTGACAGACGACATTAGGAATCACTGCCGGACAGGGGCGTTTCAAAGTCACGGTGATCATGCGAGTCGGCAGGTCTCAGGAGTACGACGGGTTCGGTCTGGCCCGTCACGTAAGCAACGAGGCTCCGGTTGAACGGGGTGGCCTTCCCAAGCCGCCCTGAACCAACGGAGCTTCGATGTGCCGTCAGCCTGCCACCGTCTGACTTGTGAAGTCGCCCGCTCTGGAGGGTGCGGCGGGGTTCTCGCCGGTGGAACGGCTGCGGATGCTGCCCGATCCGCGCCGCCGCCGCGGTGTGCGTCACCCTTCGTGGCGGTGCTGCTGGTTGCCGCCTCGGCAGTACCGAACTCGAACTCGTGATGTCGGCCCAGGATCGCGCTGCGTCCCTGGGCCCTTCGGTCGTTGCGGGCCGAGCCCGGGTTGCCATCGGCACCGGTTCGTTCAGGAGGGAGCGGGGGGCGGGGTGGGGGTGATCAGGCCGGATTCGTAGGCGGCTATGACGGCTTGGGCGCGGTCGCGGACGGTCAGTTTGGTGAAGAGTCCGGTGATGTGGTTCTTGACGGTGGAGATGCTGAGGTTGAGGGCGGCGGCGATTTCGGCGTTGTCGAGGCCGCCGGCGATGAGGCGCCAGATCTCGTGTTCTCGGGGGGTGAGGTCCGGGGCCGCCGGGCCGGTGAGGGGCGTGGTCGCGGCGGGCCGCGGGATGCGGACGTACGTGGAGATCAGGCGGGTGAGGAGGCGCGGGGCGACGGCCGCCTCGCCGGTGTGGACGGTGCGGACGGCCGCGAGCAGTTCTTCCGGGGAGGTGTCCTTGGGGAGGAAGCCGCAGGCGCCGGCGCGCAGGGCCGCCACCACGTACTCGTCCATGTCGAAGGTGCTCAGCGCCAGGACCCGGCAGTCGGGGAGGGCCTCGAAGAGCGCGGCGGTGGCGCCGACGCCGTCGAGGACGGGCATCCGGATGTCCATGACGACCACGTCGGGGCGGAGTTCGCGGGCGAGGGCGACGGCCTCGGCGCCGTCCCCGGCCTCGGCGACGACCTCGACGTCTGGTTCGGGGGCGAGGATGAGGGCCAGGCCGCGGCGGACCAGCGGCTGGTCGTCGGCGATCAGCACGCGGATCATCGGGGGGTGCCTCTATGTCCTTCGTCAAGGCGCCCGTGTCGGGTTTGGGGTGGTTCAGGGTTGTTGGGGTTATGCGGCGAGCTCGATGTCCTTCG
>NZ_JBHYMF010000402.1:0-1396 GCF_042742855.1 Streptomyces sp. NPDC058877
GCCCTTCCCGCACGTCCGGACGGGGTCGTCCGGCGGGCGGTGCGTCAGCCCTTCTGCGCGGCCAGCTCCTTGGCGGCCTCCGTCAGGTCCTTGGCGGTGTCGATGGCCCTCCAGTAGGCGCCCTGGGGCAGCGGGAACCCCGCCAGCCGGCGTTCCCGGGCGAGGCGGGGGAAGGTGGTCCGCTCGTGGTCGCCGAGGTCGGGGAGGAGTTCCGTGAAGGCCGCGGAGAAGACGTACACGCCCGCGTTGATCAGGAACGGCGAGGGCGGTGCCTCGATGAAGTCGGTGATGTGGCCGAAGGCGTCGGTCTCGACGGCACCCCACGGGATGTGGGGGCGGGCCAGGGCGAGCGTCGCCAGGGCGTCCCGCTCGGTGTGGAAGGCCGCCATCTCGCGCAGCGAGAAGCGGGTCCAGATGTCTCCGTTGGTGGCGTACCAGGGCCGGTCCGGGTCGGGCAGGTGGGCGGCGGCGTACTTGAGCCCGCCGCCGCGGCCGAGGGGCTCGGTCTCGACGACCGTGGTCACCTTCAGCGGCAGGTCGGCGCCGTCCAGCCACTCCTGGAGCACTTCGGCGAGGTGACCGCAGGAGACGACGGCGTCGGTGACGCCCTCGGCGGCCAGCCAGGAAAGCTGATGGCCGATGATCGGGGTCCCGGTGCCCGGGATCTCGACCATCGGCTTGGGGCGGTCGTCGGTGTAGGGGCGGAGCCGTGAGCCCTGGCCGCCCGCCAGGACCACGGCCTGCGTCGGAGTGGTGTGCATACGGGGAACGATAGGCGCCCCGTAGGCATCGGTCCGGTCAGCTCGCGGGGATTCAGCTCGCGCGCATCACGCCGCTCGCGTAGGAGGTGTCGCAGACCGGGCGGGAGTAGGACTGGGCCCGGGAGGGGCCGTACTGCTCGACGGCGGCGCGACCGAGGGCGCGGGCGATGGAGAAGCAGTACTGGGCGAGGGAGGGGCGGTTCTCCACTTCGCGCTGCAGGTGGGTGAGGGCCGTGCCGGGGTCCTTCTCCTGAAGCTCTGCGAGGAGCCGGTCGCGGAGAATATCCTGCGGGGCACGGGACTCGGCCTGGGTGGCGAAGTCGGCGGAGGAGGCCGTGAGCTGGGTTCCGGAGTCCTGGCCGGCCCACGGAACGGCGGACACCGCGAGCGTTCCCGAGAGCACCAGGACGACGGGCAGGACGAGGGCGAGAGAGCGGCCGATTCGGCGGGCAGTGTGCGTCACGCAGGCGAGCGTAGCGGCCGGTAGTGATATGGCGACATTTAGTCACTCTCGCGAGGGATGGTTCGAGGCGACTTTTCGAATCCCCTGTTGACGCGGGGGTGGGTCCGGGGCCCTGGATGCCGGGGTTTTACGCAGTAAGCCCATTTAAACGAGCGGCCCCGCATCCGTGGCG
>NZ_JBHYMF010000403.1:0-1381 GCF_042742855.1 Streptomyces sp. NPDC058877
CCCCCTGCAGGGGGTGCCGACCGCGAAGCGGGAGTGGGGCGTGGTCGGCCGACGGACGCAGTGCTTCGTGCGGTCATGCCACGTCCAACGACAGGACGCCCCGGCATGTCACCGTGCCGCCCGCACTCGGGTTCCGGGCAGTGGGTCGGTCAGGAGATGTCCCGTCTCGCCTTCACAACGATCGTTTTCGGACGAATCCGTGGATCCGGACATGCGCCGCCCGGCGATCGGTAGCGTCCGGGTACGAAAGATCCAGTGCCGGACACGGCAGTTGCAATGGGGAGGGCCACCATGGCCAATGTGGAAGTGTCGATGAAGGAAGCGATGACCTCGATCGACGGTGCGCTCGGGGTGGCGCTCGTGGACTACACCAGCGGCATGGCCCTGGGGACTCTCGGCGGCGGCAAGGATCTGGACCTGACGGTTGCTGCAGCCGGCAATACGGACGTGATCCGGGCCAAGGTCAGGGCCATGGAGATGCTGGGTCTCCAGGACGACCTCGAGGACGTGCTGATCACCCTCGGCAGCCAGTACCACCTGATCAGGCTGTTGCGCAGCCGCAGTGGAAGCGGACTGTTCCTCTACCTGGTGCTCGACAAGGCGAAGTCCAACCTGGCCATGGCCCGCCACCAACTCCGCCGGGTCGAGGCGGAACTCGAGGTGTAGCTCTCACGTCGCGAACGGGCCTACGCGTGCCCATGAGTTGAAGTTTTCTTCAACTCTACAGATCCGAAAGCGGTCAACTTCGGGTGCGCGTGGCCTCACAGGACGCGACGATGGTCAGGGGCCGTGCCGCCGGTGGGCGTGCACGGCCGTGGTAAACGGTCCGAGGAGTTGTAGGAGCGTCGTGGGTATGCAGGTGCCGCTGTACCAGGTGAAGGCCGAGTTTTTCCGGATGCTCGGTCACCCCGTCCGCATACGCGTCCTTGAGCTCCTCCAGGACGGCCCGATGCCGGTCCGGGACCTGCTGGCGGAGATCGACGTCGAGGCGTCCAGCCTCTCCCAACAGTTGGCCGTGTTGCGCCGCTCGGGCATCGTCGTCTCCACTCGGGAGGGCTCCACGGTCACCTACGAGTTGGCGGGCGGAGACGTGGCCGATCTGTTGAGAGCCGCTCGCCGCATCCTCACCGAGATGCTGGTGGGCCGGAACGAGTTGCTCGCCGAACTCCGGCAGGACCAGTTCCTTCCCGACGCCGCGCCCTCGGCTTCCGTCCGCACCTGATGTCGAACGGTTGCTGACCGCCCGTCGCCCGCTCCCGTGCACCTGTCGTGCCCCCCCCCGGGCGCGGGGGGGGGGGGGGTAGGGGGGGGGGGGGCGGGCGCGCGGTGAGGGGGGGGGCCCCCGGGCCGGCCGGGCCCCAACGAACCCCGGCCCCCACAG
>NZ_JBHYMF010000404.1:0-1342 GCF_042742855.1 Streptomyces sp. NPDC058877
CTCACCGGTGCCCCGGTGAGCGCGGCGGTCGCCGCAGCGGTCTCCAAGGCGCGGACGTTCTCCTCCACGGTGGGGATGCGGTGGGCCTCCGCGGTGGTCTTCACGATGAGGCGACCGGCGCCGGAGCGCACGGCGAGGCGGGCGGAGGCCTCCAGGAGGCGGGTGGCGCCCTGCTCGGTGCGCGGGTAGACGCCCATGTAGGTGTAGAGGACGACGTGGTGGTCGACGTCATCGGGCAGGAACTCGGCGGCGAGTCGACGCAGGGCGCGCAGGGCCTCCTCGTCCTGGCGGGGGTCCGTCTGCTGGGCGTAACTGAGCGAGACGCTCCGCAAGCCGAACTGGACGAAGAACAGGCACTCGAGGATGCTCGTGGCCACCAGCAGCCCGGGCGGGCAGAGTTGGCCGAGGAGGCAGCCCCCGAAGCTTTCCAGATGGGGAACGGTGCCGGGTCGTGCGCCGGCGGCGAACAGTTCACAGGAGCGGGCCCAGGCGTCGACGGACTCCCGCAGGGGGGTGCGGCCGTAGGGCAGGCAGTAGGAGACGGGGCCGCCTTCGGTGGCGTCCAGTCCGGCCGCGGTGAGCGCACGGACGATCGCCCGGGGGCGGGCGGAGCCGTGCCGGACCTGTACGGGGAAGTCCTCGTCGAGCAGGCCGTCGAGGACGGCCCGGGTGGTCGCCCGGGTGTGTGCCGTGATCGGGTAGCCGTTGAGGCTGCTTCCCTCTGCGACGGCCGCGCGGGCGGCGGCGAGATCGCCGACGCGGGTGTAGCTGTCGACGGTGAGGGTGCCCGCGGTGTGGGCGGTGGCGGCTCTGGTCCGGGCCAGACCGGAGCGCATCAGGCCGGGGTCGCCGAAGCCCATGCGGGGCTGGACGACGAGCCTGCCGGCGTCCGCGGCAGCCGCGACGAACCCGCCGAAGGACGGGGCGGGGGCGGTCAAGCCGGCACCTCCCTGCGGGCGCGTGCGGCGAGGAAGTCGCACAGGGCGTCCAGGTCTTCGCCCAGCACGGCGTCACAGCCGGCCTCGATCAGCCGCGCCACGTCCGCCTCCTGGCGGTGCCCGGCGACGCCGAGCTTGCCCCCGAGGACGACGGGCAGCCCGGCCAGTGCGGGTTCCGTGCGCAGCCGACGGACGGCGGCGAGGCCGTCGCGGTAGCCGTGTCCGTTGACGCTGCTGAGGACGAGCACGTCGGGAACGTGCCGCAGACAGGCGGTGGTCAACAGCTCGGTGTCGACACAAGGACCGATCCCGACGACCTCGCAGCCCTGTTCCTCAAGGAAGAGACGGAGGTACACGAGATTCCAGGTATGGGAATCCGATGCGGTTCCGCTCAGAAGTATCTC
>NZ_JBHYMF010000405.1:0-1301 GCF_042742855.1 Streptomyces sp. NPDC058877
GGAGGGTGCGTCGGGAGGGGGTGGGGGCGCGGTGCTGCACTGGTGCTCCTTCCTGCCGTGCAAGGTTGAAGGAAACTTCCAAGGCGTCACGGATAGCCTGAAAGTAACTATCAGGTCAAGGGTCCGGGCAGGAATCACCCGCGCGCCGTCCGGTCGGTCCCCGGCGGGTCCCGGACGCTTCCCCGCGTGCCTTCGGACGGGCCGCCGTCCGCCCGCCGCGCGGCTCACCCGTCCGGAGCGATCGAAGGCCGGAGTTCCTGGAGCATACGGACCGTCTCCCGGATCGCCCGGCGGCGCGCCGCGCCCGTCCGCCACACGGCGTGCAGCCTGCGCGTCGGTGGAGCGGCACGGACGACGATCCGGCGGAAGGCCGCTGCGGAGCCGGAGAGTAGGGTGCCGGTGCCGACGCCGAACGGGGGAGCGGCACCATGAACCATCCGCACCAGCCCTACGGGCAGCCCGGTGTCACCGCACGCCATGGACGGAGCACCGCCGCATGAGCTTCGAGGACGTCGTCGTCGACAGCGTCGAAACCGCCGCCGGCGCCCTCCTGCTGGCGGGGATCCCCGGCAGCGGCAAGTCCACCGTCGCGGCGGCCCTCGCGGCCCGCTTCGTCCGCGCCGCGCACATCGAGGTCGACCGCCTCCAGGAACTGATCGTCCGGGGCGGACACTGGCCGACCCCGGAGGGCGACCCGGAGGCGGACCGCCAGATCCTGCTGCGCGCCAGGGGCGGTTGCCTGCTCGCGGACAGCTTCGCCGCGGCCGGCTTCCTGCCGGTCCTCGATGACGTGGTCGTGCGCCGTTCCCACCTCGACTTCTACCGTGCCCAGGTGACGGCGGTCCCGCTCCACGTGGTGGTCCTGGCCCCGGGGCCCGACACGGCGTGGGAACGCAACAACGCCCGCCACAAGAAGCTGACGACGAACTGGGCCTTCCTGGACGAGGCCATGCGCGCCGAACTCTCCGCGGAGGGCGTCTGGATCGACAGCGCGGACCAGACGGTTGAGGAGACGGTCGACGCGGTCCTCGCGGCGACGGGGCTCACGCCGGAGGGCTGAACCGCCAGCGGCGGCGCCGCCGTTCTCCGTTCCCGGCCCCTGGGGACCGGCCACCGATCACCTTTCCCCCGCTGCCCCGCCCCGGCCGGCGTCCCGGGGCGGAGGGCTCCCGGGCCGACGACCGGTCACTCACCCCCGCGGCGGCGCGTCGCCCCCGTTATGTTCTTCGCGGTCCTGCAAGAGGGCCGCTGGCCTCCGGGCCCGGCATGACTGTGTCCCCCTGTCGAACGGATGACCTGGG
>NZ_JBHYMF010000406.1:0-1298 GCF_042742855.1 Streptomyces sp. NPDC058877
CCCAATGATCACGAAGCCCGTGCCTGCTCCGCTATGCACCCCAACCGGTCACGGCCCGACCAACCGCCCGACCCCGGAACTCGCCCAAGCCCTGGGTGACACCCCCCCCGGATCAGCAACAACAAGGGGGGAAGTCATGCCGGAACCGAAGGCCGGTAGCCCCATTGCGGAGCCATGAAAACGGTAACGGGGGGTGCCTGATGGTGTGAGGGTTTTTTGGTTGGCGGGTTTGGTTGGTGTGTTGGGGTGCGGTTTATGGGGTTTATGCGTGGTGGGGTGTTGCTCGGCCGTAGAGCATGAGGCTGCGGGAGAGGGCGGTGAGCGCGGTGATGCATAGCAGGGTGCGCATGATGTTGGTGGCGACCCAGGTGGTTTTGAAGGAGTCGACGACGGAGAAGTCGGTGACCTTGGCGGGGTTGCCGAGTTGTGCCAGTTCGTTGTTCAGCGGGATGTTGACCGAGAAGGTGATCAGGAGAACGACGAAGTAGGCGAGGGCGGCGGTAGCGGTCCATACCGCTACTTTTCGGTGGCCTTTGCGGAATTCGATGATGGCTGAGGCGACGGGGAGGAGGAGGGCGAAGATGAAGGCCATGCCGAACAGGCCGTTTCCGTCGATTTCGGCGTTGATGTTTTGCATGGCGGTGATGTAAGTGCGGTTGTCGCCGTCGCTCAGGCCGGGCATGACTGATACGTCGAAGGCGAAGAACAGTCCTGCCATCAAGCCCATGAGGAGGGTGGAGGTCAGGAGGAGGGTGGTGCGCAGGCTGGTTTTGGGGGGTGTGGGGTGTGAGGTGTGGCCGGGGTGGGCGCCGTGCGGTGTTGAGGGATAGGGGTAGGGGTTGGGATTCTGGTTCTGGTTTGGGTGTGTGTAGGGGTTGTGGGCGGGGTTGTGGTTCATGGGTGCTTCCTTGTCTGGGAGGTCGGGGTGCTTTTGCCCTGGGCGTGAAGACACGGGCACTGAGACATGCGGGCGTTTGATCGTGGCACTGGTGGGGGGTTGCTGCCACGGCTTTGGGCCCGCCCTTGAGTGAATCTCAAGGGCGGGCGGTGGGTGGCGTCTTGGGTGCTTTTTTGGTGCGTGTTTGCCGTGTGGTGCGGGGGTTGGTGGTGGGGGGTGTCTGCCTTGCCTGTTTGTTGCAGGGGTGGGGGCTTTGGTTGGTGTGTGGGTGGCGGAGGTGGTGGGTCTTGTTCTTTGGGTGGGCGGGGCCGTCGCCGAGCGTGTGTCAGTAGCGGTAGTGGTCGGGCTTGTAGGGGCCTTCGACGGGGACGCCGATGTAGGCGGCCTGCTCGGGGCGCAG
>NZ_JBHYMF010000407.1:0-1285 GCF_042742855.1 Streptomyces sp. NPDC058877
GATCCAAACCTACCGCCTTTCCCCAGGACAACCAACGCCTGGTACACCTAACCTTCTCCGTCCCTCCATCGCACTTACGCGAGGTGCAGGAATATTGACCTGCTTCCCATCAGCTACGCATTTCTGCCTCGCCTTAGGGGCCGACTCACCCTACGCCGATGAACGTTGCGTAGGAAACCTTGGGCTTACGGCGAGGGGGCCTTTCACCCCCTTTATCGCTACTCATGTCAGCATTCGCACTTCCGATACCTCCAGCACCCTTTACAAGGCACCTTCGCAGGCTTACGGAACGCTCTCCTACCATGCGTGCTAAGCACGCATCCGCAGCTTCGGTATATAGCTTAGCCCCGTTACATCTTCCGCGCAGGACGACTCGATCAGTGAGCTATTACGCTTTCTTTAAAGGGTGGCTGCTTCTAAGCCAACCTCCTGACTGTTTTAGCCTTCCCACTTCGTTTCCCACTTAGCTATATTTGGGGACCTTAGCTGGCGGTCTGGGTTGTTTCCCTCTTGACACCGGACGTTAGCACCCGATGTCTGTCTCCCGTGATTGCACTCTTCGGTATTCGGAGTTTGCTATGGCGGGGTAATCTGCAATAGACCCCCCAACCATGACAGTGCTCTACCCCCGAAGGTGAGACACGAGGCACTACCTAAATAGTTTTCGGAGAGAACCAGCTATTTCCAGGTTTGTTTAGCCTTTCACCCCTATCCACAGCTCATCCCCTAACTTTTCAACGTTAGTGGGTTCGGACCTCCAGTACGTGTTACCGCACCTTCATCCTGGCCATGGATAGATCACCTGGTTTCGGGTCTACGCCCAGCAACTGAACGCCCTATTCGGACTCGCTTTCGCTACGCCTGCCCTATACGGTTAAGCTTGCTACTGAACGTAAGTCGCTGACCCATTATACAAAAGGTACGCCGTCACCCCTTACGAGGCTCCGACTGTTTGTATGCATGCGGTTTCAGGATCTATTTCACTCCCCTCCCGGGGTTCTTTTCGCCTTTCCCTCACGGTACTGGTTCACTATCGGTCACTAGGGAGTATTTAGCCTTGGGAGATGGTCCTCCCTGCTTCCGACGGGATTTCACGTGTCCCGCCGTACTCAGGATCCACTCTGGAGGGAACGAAGTTTCAACTACAGGGTTGTTACCTTCTTTGACGGGCCTTTCCAGACCTCTTCATTTACTTCGTTCCTTTGTAACTCCGTATAGAGTGTCCTACAACCCCAAGAGGCAAGCCTCTTGGTTTGGGCTTCTTCCGTTTCGCTCGCCGCTACTC
>NZ_JBHYMF010000408.1:0-1283 GCF_042742855.1 Streptomyces sp. NPDC058877
CAGGGCTCCGGCAAAGTCGTTGATCATGCCGTGAGGAAGAGATTGACGGGACGGTCGGTGTCGCGGGCGTGATGTCGCAGGGCGGCGGCGATGTTGTGGTGGCCGTGGAGGCGGAGGAGAGTGATCGCGGTGTTGCGGAGGCCGGCCATGACGCGGGGTGCGTTGCCGGTGCGGACCCGGGAGCGGTCCTCGTCGAAGGTGACATCGCGGACCCAGTGCAGGCGGTTCTCGATCTCCCAGTGCGACTGCACCCATGTGGCCAGAACCTCCGGGGGTGCGGTGCGGGCGTCCGCGCTGGTGATCAAGTAGACGATCTCGACCGTCCGCCTGCCCTTCCTGGTGACGGTACGCCGCATCTGGGCGACCTGCGCGGCCCCGGTGAAGTCGATCCAGGCGGGAACATCGGCGACCTTGATCGTGCGGGTGGCGCGGCGCCCGTGTCCGCGCTCCGTCCTGGCGACGGCGGGCATCGGGGCCCAGGGCAGCTCCTTGAGCTGCGCGTACAAAGACTTCTGATTGGCCTTCACGGTCAGGACGTAGTCGGCGCCGGCCTCGGTGACCAGCGCCGCGGTGTCGTGCTGGGTGTGCAGCGCGTCCATCGTGACCACTGTCCCGTCCAGATCGAGGGTTTTCAGCAGGTGACGGGCCGCGGGTATCTCGTTGCTCTTCTCGCTCACGGCGACCTGGCCGAGCACCGCGCCCGATCCGTGCGCGAGCGCGGCGACCAGGTGCGGGGCCGAGGCATCACCGACACGTGCACCCCGCACGGTCTTGCCGTCGACGGCGATCACCCGCCGGCCCGCGACCAGCGCGGTCCGCGTCGCGGCCCAAGTCCCGAGGACGGCATCGAGACGGTCCGCATCCAGCCTCGCGAACAGACGGCGCAGCGTCGACTCGTCCACCGATCCCCGCTCCAGACCCAGCCGCGTCATGGCCCCGGCCCCCGCGTCCCGGGCCCACTCCCCGATGGCCGTGAACCCCCGTGCCCCGGCGATCACCGCGCACACCGCGACGGCGATCAGAGCGCCCACCGGATGACGGACCCCGCGCCGCCGGCGCGGATCAGGTATCCGGCCGAGCAGCTCGACGAGGAGCTCCTGATCCGGGACGGACGTGCGAACAGGTGCACAGATGCGGGACGATGGCATGGCGCGGGCGTTGTTCCCTGGTCGGACAGAAGGCGTAGGAACCTCCATCCAACCGGACCGGAACACGCCCGCGCACCTCACTCAGCGGCAAAACCCCACGTCACAGGGCTGCCAGACGACTTTGCCGGAGCCCTG
>NZ_JBHYMF010000409.1:0-1282 GCF_042742855.1 Streptomyces sp. NPDC058877
CTTCTCTCACTGCTCCGCCGCATCAGCCCTTGTCGGCGTCGCGGTGGCCCTCCTCGTCGAGGTCGGACTCGACCCCAGCGTCGTCGGAGCCCTCGCCCTTGGGGGACTCCTCGATGTCGTCGGAGTCGTCGAAAGCGTCCACGAACTCGACGCCGTCCATCTCGGCGAGGCGGTCGGAGGCGTCCGTGGCGCCGTCCTTGTCGGCTTCCAGGGCCTTGGCGAACCATTCGCGCGCTTCGCGCTCCCGGCCCGCGGCGAGGAGGGCATCGGCATACGCGTACCGCAGGCGAGCGGTCCACGGGTGCACGGCACCGGAAGCGAGTTCGGGGCTCTGGAGCGTGACGATGGCCGCGTCGAGCTGGCCCATGTCCCGGCGGGCGCCGGCGGCCACGAGCCGCATCTCGACCTGGCCGGCCTTGTCGAGCTTCTGCACCTCGGGCTCCCCCGCCATGGCGAGGGCACGCTCGGGCCGACCGAGACCGCGCTCGCAGTCGGCCATGACGGGCCACAGCTCGACCCCGCCGCTCATCCGCCGCGCAGCACGGAACTCGGCCAGGGCCTCGGAGTACTTCTGCGTCGCGTAGGCAGCGAAGCCGGCCGCCTCACGGACGGCCGCGACACGGGATGCGAGGCGCAGGGCGACCCTGGAGTAGCCGTACGCCTTCTCGGGGTCCTCGTCGATCAGCTGGGCGACCATCACGAGGTTGCGTGCGACGTCGTCGGCGAGCCCCTTGGGAAGGCTCATCAGCTCCTGGCGCACGTCCGGGTCGATCTCCTCACCGGTGACCTCCGGCGGGATCGGCAGGCGTTTGAGGGGGGCACGGTCCCCACGGTCGCGGTCCCGTCCGCCCCGGTCGTCACGACGGCCGTATCCGCCCCGGTCCTCCCGCCCACGGTAGCCACCGCCACGGCTGTCGCCACCGCGGTCGTCACGACGGTAGCCACCACCGCGGTTGTCATCACGCCGGTCGTCACGCTGGTACGACGGCCGCTCATCCCGACGGTCGTCACGACGGAAACCACCGCCACGGCTGTCCCCGCCACGGTCGTCACGACGGAAACCACCGCCACGGCTGTCCCCGCCACGGTCGTCACGACGGAAACCACCGCCACGGCTGTCCCCGCCACGGTCGTCACGACGGAAACCACCGCCACGGCTGTCCCCGCCGCGGTCGTCACGACGGAAACCACCGCCACGGCTGTCGCCACCGCGGTCGTCACGACGGTAGCCACCACCGCGGTTGTCATCACGCCGGTCGTCACGCTGGTACGACGGCCGCTC
>NZ_JBHYMF010000410.1:0-1280 GCF_042742855.1 Streptomyces sp. NPDC058877
CGGCGGATCGACATCAGACCGGGCATCTCGTGCTCGGCCAGCGTGATCTCCTTGCGGCCGAACGCGGCCAGGGACAGATCGGCGACCTTGAAGTCCATGGTGTTCTTCACTCCGTAGGGGTGGTGGTGTGCGGGGTGGTGGTGTGCGGGGTGGTGGGGTGGGGGTGTGGGGTAGGGGGGTGTGGGGTCAGGTTCTGGTGGATTTCCAGCGTCGCGGTGGATTGGTTGAGGGTGATGTAGTGCAGTCCGGGGGCGCCTTCGGTCAGGAGGCGTTCGGCCATGGTGGTGGCGTATTCGACCCCGATGCGGTGGCCGTCGGCTGGTTGGCCTTGGGCGGCTTGTAGCCGGTCGGCGAGTGGGGTGGGAAACCGGGCGTTGCTGAGTTCGGCGAAGCGTTGGATCTGGCGGAAGTCGGTGGCCGGCATGATTTCGGGGATGATCGGTGTCAGGCAGCCGATGGCGTCCAGCCGGTCGCGGAGGCGGAGGTAGTCCTCCACGTGGAAGAACATCTGTGTGATGGCGTAGTCGGCGCCGGCTCGGCATTTGGCGGCGAAGTGGCGTATGTCGTCGTGCCAGGTCGTTGAGCGGGGGTGGCGTTCGGGGAAGGCCGCTACGGCGACGCTGAAGGCGCCGAGTTGACGGATGAAGGAGACCAGCTCGTGGGCATAGGTGAAGCCTTCGGGGTGGAGGGGCCAGGGGCCTTGGGGGTTTCCTGGTGGGTCGCCGCGTAGGGCGAGCACGTCGCGGATGCCTGCGTCGGCGTATTGGCCGATGATCTGGCGCAGTTCGGCTACGGAGTGTCCGACGGCTGTGAGGTGGGCGACCGGGCGCAGGGTGGTTTCGGCTGCGATGCGTTTGGTGACTTCCACGGTGCGGTCGCGGGAGGAGCCGCCGGCGCCGTAGGTCACGGACACGAACGAGGGGGCGAGTGGTTCGATGCGTCGGATGGCGTTCCACAAGGTCCGCTCGCCCTTGTCGGTCTTGGGGGGGAAGAACTCGAAGGAGAAGCTCTTGTGCCCTTGGTCCAGCAGTTCGCGCACGCTGGGAACCGTTGACCGGTGCGGGTGCGGGTGCGGGTGCGGGTGCGGGTGCGGGTGTGGATGTGGATGTGGATGTGGATGTGGATGTGGTGGGGGGGTGAGTGTGGTGGTGGGGGCTGGTGGTGGCACGGTCGGGCTCCTTTCAGCGTGCGTTGAAGTACTTTGCTTCGGGGTGGTGGAGGACGAAGGCGTCGGTGGATTGTTCGGGGTGGAGTTGGAATTCTTCGGAGAGGTGGACGCC
>NZ_JBHYMF010000411.1:0-1246 GCF_042742855.1 Streptomyces sp. NPDC058877
CGGCGGGCATTCGTTGTTGGCGGCTCGGTTGACGAATGTGATTGCTGATGTGCTGGGTGTTCGGTTGACGATTCGGGATGTTTTTGGGTGTCCGACGGTTGCGGGTTTGGCTGAGTTGGTTGTTGGGCGTGGGGTGGGGGGTTCTGTGCCGGTGGTGGTTGCGGGGGAGGGGGTGGTGGAGGGTGGTGGTTTGCCCGTGGCGTCTTTTGCTCAGCGGCGGTTGTGGTTGTTGTCTGAGTTGGAGGGTGAGAGTGCGGCTTACAACGTGCCGATGGTGGTGCGGATGGAGGGTGTGCTTGATGTGGGGGCGTTGGGGGCGGCTTTGAGTGATGTGGTGGGGCGTCATGCTCCGCTGCGGACGCTTTTTGAGTCGGTGGATGGTGAGTTGTGTCAGCGGGTTGTGGCGCCGGAGTTGGCTCGTGTTTCGGTGGAGCGGCGTCGGGTTGGTGTGGGTGCGTTGGAGGGGGAGCTTGCGGCTGCGGCTGGTCGTGTTTTCGATCTGTCGTGTGAGTTGCCTTTGCGTGCGGTGGTTTTTGATCTGGGTGATGGGTCGGTGGTGTTGTCTCTGGTGGTGCATCACATTGCGACGGATGGTTTGTCGAATGGGGTGTTCTTCGGGGATTTGCAGCGGGCTTATGAGGCTCGGGTCGCGGGTGTTGAGGGTTGTGTGCTTGAGCCGTTGTCGGTGGAGTACGTGGATTATGCGGCTTGGCAGCGGCGGGTGTTGGGTTCGGTGGGGGATCCGGGGAGTTTGCTGAGTCGGGAGTTGGGTTTTTGGCGGGGGGCGTTGGAGGGGGTTCCTGAGGAGCACGGGTTGAGTTTGGATCGGCCGCGTCCGGTGCGTGCTTCGTATCGGGGTGGTGAGGTCGAGGTCGTGTGGGGTGGTGATCTGTTCGAGCGGGTGGCTGCGTTTGCTCGGGCGGAGGGGTGCACGCCGTTCATGGTGGTGCATGCTGCTTTGGTTGCGGCGTTGACGCGGTTGGGTGCGGGGACGGATCTGGCGATCGGTTCGCCGGTGGCCGGTCGTGGCGATCGGTCGTTGCAGGATCTGGTCGGGTTCTTCGTGAACACGTTGGTGTTGCGGACGAGTAGTGCGGGTGATCCGAGTTTCCGTGAGCTCGTGCGGCGGGTGCGTGCGGTGGACCTGGATGCGTTTGCTCATCAGGAGGCCCCGTTCGACCTGGTCCTGGAAGCGGTCAACCCGACCCGGACCCTTGCACGACACCCCCTCTTCCAAATCTGCCTG
>NZ_JBHYMF010000412.1:0-1240 GCF_042742855.1 Streptomyces sp. NPDC058877
GGGTTGTTGCGCTGGCTTCGCAGCACAACCAATCCTGGAAGAAGCAGTAATCTTGAGTTGTGTGTATCACACACGAGAATCCAACTTGTCGCTTTGGATCGCGGCCGGTGCTGTCGCACGGCGCAGATCTACAAGGCAGACTTGTTATAGGATCAAGCCTTACGGGCAATTAGTATCAGTTAGCTGAACGCATTACTGCGCTTACACACCTGACCTATCAACGTCCTGGTCTCGAACGACCCTTCAAGGGGATCTAGTCCCCAGGGATATCTCATCTTAAGGCGAGTTTCCCGCTTAGATGCTTTCAGCGGTTATCTCTTCCGAACATAGCTACCCGGCGATGCCACTGGCGTGACAACCGGTACACCAGAGGTTCGTCCACTCCGGTCCTCTCGTACTAGGAGCAGCCCCCTTCAAATATCCAACGCCCACGGCAGATAGGGACCAAACTGTCTCACGACGTTTTAAACCCAGCTCACGTACCTCTTTAAATGGCGAACAGCCATACCCTTGGGACCGGCTACAGCCCCAGGATGAGATGAGCCGACATCGAGGTGCCAAACACCGCCGTCGATATGAACTCTTGGGCGGTATCAGCCTGTTATCCCCAGAGTACCTTTTATCCGTTGAGCGATGGCCCTTCCATACAGAACCACCGGATCACTATGACCTGCTTTCGCACCTGCTCGACTTGTCGGTCTCGCAGTTAAGCACGCTTATGCCATTGCACTATCAGCACGATTTCCGACCGTACCTAGCGTACCTTCGTACTCCTCCGTTACGCTTTGGGAGGAGACCGCCCCAGTCAAACTGCCTACCATGCACTGTCCCCGACCCGGATCACGGGCCAAGGTTAGAACCTCAAACAAACCAGGGTGGTATTTCAAGGACGGCTCCACCGAAACTAGCGTTCCGGTTTCATAGCCTCCCACCTATCCTACACAGATCGGTTCAAAGTCCAATGCAAAGCTACAGTAAAGGTTCATGGGGTCTTTCCGTCTAGCCGCGGGTAGATTGCATCATCACAAACACTTCAACTTCGCTGAGTCTCGGGAGGAGACAGTGTGGCCATCGTTACGCCATTCGTGCAGGTCGGAACTTACCCGACAAGGAATTTCGCTACCTTAGGACCGTTATAGTTACGGCCGCCGTTTACCGGGACTTCAATCAAGAGCTTGCACCCCATCATTTAATCTTCCGGCACCGGGCAGGCGTCACACCCTATACGTCCACTTTCGTG
>NZ_JBHYMF010000414.1:0-1184 GCF_042742855.1 Streptomyces sp. NPDC058877
ACGGCCTGACCATCCGTGAGGCGTCCTCCCCGCCGACGCGGGGGTGTTCCGCCTGGGTGGCCAACGGCGGCGGCCTCGTGATGGTCCTCCCCGCCGACGCGGGGGTGTTCCGGACGCGCTGCTGACGACGGCCACGCGGGACCCGTCCTCCCCGCCGACGCGGGGGTGTTCCGTCGTTGCTGGGCTCGCGGACGTAGGTGTACGGGTCCTCCCCGCCGACGCGGGGGTGTTCCGGTGACCTATCTGCTCACCGGGCCGGTGCGGAAGGTCCTCCCCGCCGACGCGGGGGTGTTCCGATCGGGGGCCCCCTACGTGTGGGGGGCCACCGGGTCCTCCCCGCCGACGCGGGGGTGTTCCGCCTGCGCCATCGTTCCGAGGAGCACGCCAGCGGTCCTCCCCGCCGACGCGGGGGTGTTCCTCCACCGTCACCGTGCCAATCGCCACGTTCGACGTCCTCCCCGCCGACGCGGGGGTGTTCCGGAACTGGTGGGCCGCGCGGTTCCTGCTGGCGTGTCCTCCCCGCCGACGCGGGGGTGTTCCGTGGTCCGCCGGCTCACGGTCCACGCAGACGTAGTCCTCCCCGCCGACGCGGGGGTGTTCCGACGATGGCGTACTGAGCCAGGAACCCCTGACGGTCCTCCCCGCCGACGCGGGGGTGTTCCGGAATCGTTGTGGGATCCGCAGACCGCTGGCCCGTCCTCCCCGCCGACGCGGGGGTGTTCCGACACCGCCAGCACGTGGTCCGACGTGCCGGTCGTCCTCCCCGCCGACGCGGGGGTGTTCCGGGTCCCGTTGTTCTGCCGGACACTGTCCTCACGTCCTCCCCGCCGACGCGGGGGTGTTCCGCTCGCGATGGAGCTGCGCTACGGGGGTGCCCGGTCCTCCCCGCCGACGCGGGGGTGTTCCGTCCGACAGCGTCCTCGCCGGTCTGATGAGCGAGTCCTCCCCGCCGACGCGGGGGTGTTCCGTTTCAGATTCCACCCGTCGAACACTGCGAGAGGTCCTCCCCGCCGACGCGGGGGTGTTCCGGCGACGGGCCGCATGATCAACGCGATGGGACGGTCCTCCCCGCCGACGCGGGGGTGTTCCGGTCCGCGCCTTGCGCGACGCCGCCCTGCGTCGGTCCTCCCCGCCGACGCGGGGGTGTTCCGCCCTTTCACTACCTGTATATCTCTCGCACGGGG
>NZ_JBHYMF010000415.1:0-1179 GCF_042742855.1 Streptomyces sp. NPDC058877
CACGGGAGGGGCGCACCGCCGGGCGGTGCGCCCCTCCGTCGTCCCCTGTGATCAGGCCGCGACCGGCCTGATCCGGTTCGTCCGGGACAGGAACTCCGTGTCGCGCAGCGCCCGGGTGGCGTTGGCATGGGCGAGGCCGACCAGCTCCCGGGCGGTCCAGCCCCGACGGAGCAGCTCCGCGAAGAGCGGGACGTAGCCGAGGCCCGGGGCAGTGGTGTGGGAGACGCCCGTGCACTGCGGGCCCGCCTCCGCCCGCACCCGGTCGAGGAGGTCGGCGGCAGCGGCCGGATCGTCCGTGACCGTGACCATGAGGACGGCACCGTTCTCCCCGAGGAGCCGCAGGACGTCATCGGGGAGGGTCTCGGGGGTCGCCCGGGTCAGCAGGGCCGGGGCGCGGGTGACGGCAAGGGCGCGACGGACCGTGTCCTGGTCGGCGCCGGAGAGGTCGACGGCCAGGCCGATGCGGTTCATCTCGCGCACCGCCTCACGGGCGAAGCGGTCGAAGCGGGTGAGGTTGACCGCCCGTACGCCCAGGGCGTGGTAGGCCCGCAGGGTGGCGGCGGAACCGCCGAGCGCCGTCCAGCTGACCGGGCCGAGCAGGGCGGCGACGCGCCCGCAGTTGCGGGCGTGGGCCAGCTCGGTGGTGGTGTGGGCGAGACGCAGGTCCTCGGGGCAGGCTGCGACGAGGGCGCGGACCGCGTCGATCCGCCGTAGGGTGCCGATGACGCCCTCGTCGACCCCGACGTGCAGCGACCAGAGCTGGGCCCCGGCTTGCGCGGCCCGGACGGGCGGCAGGTCCTCGGGGTCGAGGGCCTTCGGGAGCTCCGTGTGGCCCTCGGTGACGGGCTGGGCGGCCAGGATGGCCCGGGCGCGGGCCGTCTCGTCGAGCGGCGGGGGTGGCTCTGGCGGGTCGGGCTCGCCGGCGGCGGCAGGGACGCTGGTGAGGGTGGGATGGTCGTCTAGCAGATCCGCCATGGTCTTACTCCGAACTCGGCGATGCAGTACCGCCCCGCCGAAGGCGACGGGGCAGTACCGTCCACCGTGCCACCGGCCCCCTCGCGGGGGCGCGGTGGACTGGGCCGTCCGGGTGAGCGGCCGGTGATGCGGCAACCGGGGCGCGGAGCGGGCCGGTCCGCTCCGCGACGTCCCGATGGCGCGCGCGGAGGGCCCCGGTCGTGC
>NZ_JBHYMF010000416.1:0-1170 GCF_042742855.1 Streptomyces sp. NPDC058877
CTAGTGTCCTGAGTCTCGGAAGAGGTGCATATCTAGGGTTTGGGGTTCGGCAGGCGGTTCAGGTAGCCGGCGAGGCGTTCGAAGATCTCGTCGGCGGACTTGGTCCAGGTGAACGGCTTGGGGTCCTCGTTCCAGTGGGCGATCCAGTCGCGGATGTCCTTCTCGAGCGCCTGGACGTTCTTGTGGACCCCACGCCGTATCTGCTTGTCCGTCAGCAGGCCGAACCAGCGCTCGACCTGATTGAGCCAGGACGAGCTGGTCGGCGTGAAGTGCATATGGAAGCGCGGGTGCGCGAGCAGCCACTTCTGGATGGCAGGAGTCTTGTGGGTGGCGTAGTTGTCGCAGATCAGGTGGACGTCGAGCTCGGCGGGGACTTCCTTGTCCAGCTTCGTGAGGAACTTCTTGAACTCGGCGGCGCGGTGGCGGCGGTGCAGGGAGCCGATGACCTCGCCGGTGGCGGTGTTGAGCGCCGCAAACAAGGTGGTGACGCCTCCACGCAGGTAATCGTGGGTGCGGCGCTCGGGCATACCGGGCATCATCGGCAGCACCGGGGCCGATCGGTCCAGCGCCTGAATCTGCGACTTCTCATCGACGCAGAGCACAATGGCGCGCTCGGGCGGATCAAGGTACAGACCCACCACGTCGCGGACCTTCTCGACGAACTGCGGGTCCTTGCTCAGCTTGAAGGTGTCGACCTGGTGCGGCTTGAGGCCGAAGGTGCGCCAGATCCGCGAGACCGTCGACTGGCTCAGCCCGCTCTGCTTTGCCATCTCACGAGTGGACCAGTGGGTGGCGCCCTTCGGCGTTGTCTCCAGAGTCCGCACGATCACGTCCTCGACCTGCTCGTCCGTCACCGTGCGGGCAGGACCCGGCCGCTTTTCGTCGGCCAGGCCCTCCAGCCGCTGGGCCGCGAACCGCTTGCGCCAAGTGGCCACCGTGGTCGGATGAATCCCAAGTTCCTTACCCACCTGCGTGTTCGACAGCCCGTCAGCACACGCCAGGACGATCCGACAACGCAGCGCCAGAGCCTGCGCGGACGTCGCCCGCCGCGACCAGCGCAGCAACGTCTCACGCTCGTCATCCGTCAGAACCACGTCAACCGTCGGTCGACCCATGCGTGCCATGAGCCCAGCATACTTCTATAGCTCTTCTAAGACTCAGGACACTAGG
>NZ_JBHYMF010000417.1:0-1168 GCF_042742855.1 Streptomyces sp. NPDC058877
CGCTCGCTGACCCGGCCGGATGCGAAGGCGAAGCCGGCCCCGGACCTGATCGGCCGCGACTTCCACGCCGAGCGTCCCGGGATCAAGCTGGTCGGGTCGGGTAGCCGGAGGGAGTCTCGCCCTCCGGCCCCCACAGAACCGTGCGTAACAGTCTCCCGTTACACGGCTCTTGTCACCCTGCTCCCCAGATGGTGCGGCATAGGCGCCAGTGCGCGAACATCCCTGGGTATCGCTGCATGATCCCTTGGAGACACGTCCTGGCCTTGCGGTAGCCGGCGAGCCGTTTGTACTTTCTGCGGATCCAGCGCAGCAGGTAGGCGTTGATGCGCTGGAGGAAGGGCCTCAGTGTGGAGGGGTAGAACGCTCCGTAGTACTGGATCCAGCCCCGCACGATCGGATTCATGAACCGTGCGAGCTGGGCGAAGGTGTGCCCGGTGCGCCGGTGGATGCGCCAACTGCGCACCTCGGCGCCCATCTTCTTCAGGGCGTCTCTGCTGACCGCGGGCAGAAAGCAGGGAAATCTGACCCCGTGCTTGCTGCGCGCCGAGCGGGCGCGGAACGTGAACCCAAGGAACGTGAACGACGAGTGCTCGTGGGAGCGTTTGCGGTTCGCGTCCTTGCAGTAGACGATCCGGGTCTTGGCCGGGTGCAGTCGCAGCCCGACCTCCTCCATCCTGTTGCCGATCGCCTCGACCAGCATCCTGGCCTGGCGCTCGCTGACGCAGTGCACCACCGCGTCGTCCACGTACCGCTCGAACTGGACGCCTGGGAACTCCCGGGCCATCCAAATATCGAACGCATAGTGGAGGAACAGGTTTGCCAGCACGGGCGAGACCGCTGACCCCTGCGGGGTCCCCCGGTCGCGCCGTTGCAGAGTGCCGTCGGGCAGTTGCAGCGGCGCCTTCAGCCAGCGCGTGACGTACAACTTCACCCAGACGGCGTCAGTGTTGGCCTCCACCGCCTTGACGACGAGGTCCCAGGGGACGCTGTCGAAGAACTTCTGGATGTCGAGATCGACCACCCAGTCCTTCTTCCAGCAGCGTTCTCGACACCGTTCCACCGCGTCCAGCGCCGACCCGGGGTATTCAGCGGAATTGGGTGATCTGACGGTCCGGTAGCAGAAAGGTGCCGCTGGCCTGCAAGGATGCGAGTGTCTAGGTCGTATCCG
>NZ_JBHYMF010000418.1:0-1165 GCF_042742855.1 Streptomyces sp. NPDC058877
CCTCCCCGAACGTCACATCCCTCACATGGTGCTCACGATTCTCGATGGCCCAGTGCCCGCGAACGCGTTCCGCCAGGTCAGCGGGTGTCGCCTGGTGGGCTTTCAGACTGGTGACCGCGTAGACGCGTTCGAGCGAGACCTTCCCGGTGCGCATGGTGCGCCGTCGGCGGACGATCTGCAGGGCCTGGCCGGCGTGCGGGAACGGCAGCCTGGGCGCGGTGACGGCCTTCAGGCGCCGGATCTCGTCGCGGCCGTGGGCGGCGGTGCGGGTGCGGTCCATCAGCGGCACTTCCTTCCACGGCAGGTCCTTCACCAGCGTGTGCAGGGTCGGGTGGTTGCCCTTGAGTACGGCGATGTAGTGCGCGTCTTTCTCCTCGACCAGGTACTTCGCGTGGTCGGTCTGGGTCAGCAGCGCGTCGAAGGTCACCACCGCGCCGGTCAGGTCCAGTGGGTCCAGCAGTGGCCGGAAGGCGGTGATTTCGTTGCTCTTGGCGTCGACCTCGCGCTGGGCGATCACGATGCCGTCGCCGCGCAGAGTGGAGAGAAGGTGGACGCGGCGGCCGTCGTCGCGGATCGCGCCGCGCAGGGTTTTGCCGTCCACCGCGATGGCCGCCCGCACCGGGCGGGCCGGCGGGTGTCTGTCCTGGCCGGCGGCGTGGCAGGCGGCGGCACGATCGGTGAGCCAGCCGCCGATCGCCGCGTCGAACGCGTCGCCGTCGATGCGCTGCAGCACCCGGCGCACGGTTGCCTCGCTGGGCGCACGGCAGGGCCGGTCCGGATCGCGCAGCGTGGCCCCGCAGCAGAACAGCAGCCGGTCAGGGGCGTCGGCGGCCCACTCGGCGATCGCGGTGATGGACTTCGCACCGGCCAGGACCGCGCAGGCGGCCACGGCCAGGATGTACGACAGCGGATGACGGCGCCCCCGGCGGCGGCGCGGGTCGGGCAGACGGGACAGCCGGACCAGCAGGCCGGGCAGTTCGCCGGGGCAGGCCGGATCGCGGCCCGCGAGTTGGCCCAGCCCGGCGGGGATGGGTGATGATGGCGCAGCAGGCACGGTCTTCCGTTGTGGTGATCAGCGAACTCGACACTCCATGATCACCGGAAGCCGTGCCTGCAGGTCTACCCGCCTCGTCATGAACCGCCCACCATCGCCGACTTGGAACAT
>NZ_JBHYMF010000419.1:0-1154 GCF_042742855.1 Streptomyces sp. NPDC058877
AGCTGCAGACCCTCCTCGCCACCTGGACCGGCGCCTGCCCCACCTGCCACCGCGACATACCAAGCACCACACCAACCTGACCAAGCACTACTAGATGAATGAGTCCGATGTCTGGACTGGTCGCAACCATGGCGAAGGGCGCCCGTTGGCTTGGGTGTGACTCCTGGCCTGGACGCCCTTCTGGCGGCACTGTACGTGTTCATCGACGACCATGTGGCCCCTCGTCGCCGGATCGGGCGACCCCCGAAACTGACGGACGCCGAACTGCTGTGCCTGGCCGTCGCCCAGGTCCTGCTCGGCTTCCCCTCGGCCCGGCACTGGATCCGCTTCGCCCACGCCCGGCTGGGACACCTCTTCCGCTACCTGCCCCAGCAGTCCGCCTACAACAAGCGCCTCAACGCCGCCGGTCCGCTGATCAGCCACGTGATCGAGGCACTGGCCCGGCAGGTCCCGACCTGGCACGACGACCTGCGGCTGATCGACTCCACCCCGCTGCCCTGCGCGGCCTCCCGCGAGACCGTCAAACGCTCCGACCTCGCCGGGCACTGCGGATACGGCTACTGCCGATCCCACTCCCGCTTCTTCTGGGGATTCCGGCTCTACCTGGTCACCACCGCCGAGGGCATGCCCGTCACCTGGTGCCTGGCCAACCCCAAGATCGGCGAACGCGAGGTGATGGCCGCGCTGCTGGAACGCGACCACCACCTCGTCCGCGCCGGGCAGGTGATCCTCGCCGACAAGGGCTTCGCCGGGAAGGATTTCGAAGCCTTCGTCACCGAGCGGCTCGGCGCCCACCTGGTGCGGCCGGACCGGAAGGACGAACCGGTCCGGCACGGCAAGATCGCCCGGGTCCGCCAGTGGATCGAGGCCGTCATCGACACCCTCAAAGGCCAGCTCAGCCTCGAACAACACGGCGCCAGAACACCAGTCGGCGTCTATGCCCGCACCGGACAACGACTCCTCGCCCTCGCCGCCGGCATCTGGCACAACTGGACCACCGACGCCCCAGTCAAACGATCACTGATCGCCTACGACCACTGAAAACATCGGACTCACTCATCTAGTGTCCTGAGTCTCGGAAGAGGTGCATATCTAGGGTTTGGGGTTCGGCAGGCGGTTCAGGTAGCCGGCGAGGCGTTCGAAGATCTCGTCGG
>NZ_JBHYMF010000420.1:0-1138 GCF_042742855.1 Streptomyces sp. NPDC058877
GCTAGTGTCCTGCGCCGGGAATTCGATCAAGATATGAGGCCAGGCGTTCGAGGATCTCGTCGGCGCTCTTCGTCCAGGCGAAGGGTCGGGGGTTCTCGTTCCAGGTCTTGATCCAGTTCCGGATGTCCTTCTCCAACGCCTGGAGGGACTTGTGGGTGCCGCGTCGTATCTGTTTGTCCGTCAGGAGTCCGAACCATCGCTCGACCTGGTTGAGCCAGGAGGAGTAGGTGGGTGTGAAGTGCATGTGGAACCGGGGGTGGGCCTCCAGCCACTTCTTGACCGCCGGTGACTTGTGGGTGCTGTAGTTGTCGCAGATCAGGTGGACGTCCAGGCCGGCCGGGACTTCCTTGTCGAGCTTGGCCAGGAACTTCTTGAACTCGACAGCCCGGTGGCGTCGGTGGATGGAGCCGATGACTTCGCCGGTGGACACGTCCAGTGCCGCGAACAGGGTGGTCACGCCGTGGCGGACGTAGTCGTGGGTTCGGCGTTCGGGCATGCCCGGCATCATCGGCAGCACCGGCGCGGACCGGTCCAGCGCTTGGATCTGGGATTTCTCATCCACGCACAGGACCAGGGCACGTTCCGGCGGGTCCAGATACAGGCCCACCACATCGCGGACCTTGTCGATGAACTGCGGGTCGTTGGACAGCTTGAACGTGTCCACCTGATGCGGCTTGAGACCGAACGCCTTCCAGATCCGGCCGACCGAGGACTTCGACAGCCCGCTCTCGGCCGCCATCGAAGCCCTCGACCAGTGCGTGGCGTCCTTCGGCGACCGCTCCAGCGTGGCGACGACGACCTCCTCGACCCGCTCATCGGTGATCTTCCTCGGGGCGCCGGGCCGGGGCTCGTCCACAAGCCCTTCCATCCGGCGCTCCAGGAAGCGCCGCCGCCACTTGCCCACGGTCTGCGGCCAGATGCCGAGCTCGTCGGCAACCTGCCCGTTCGTCTTGCCATCCGCACACCCCAGCACGATCCGGCACCGCTGAGCCAGCGCCTGCGAGGACTTCGCCCGCCGAGACCAGCGCACCAGCGTCGCCCGCTCATCCTCGGACAACACCAGCTCGGCCATCGGCCGCCCCATCTTCGCCATGAAGACAGCCTACTAATTCAACGAACTAATGGCGCAGGACACTAG
>NZ_JBHYMF010000421.1:0-1137 GCF_042742855.1 Streptomyces sp. NPDC058877
CATTCCCCCGCTAGACCCAGGTGTCGAGCCACATGCGGTTTCTCCACTGGTCCATCGGAATGGGGGTCCCGGTGTAGATGGGCCAGAAGTAGATGGAGTTTCACTGCATGCGGCCATGGTGCCTCTGATCAGCAACTTTCCTGGTATGCGGGGCCGTAGGGCCGAGGTTGGACCGTCCGCGGGCCGTGGAGAGTCCAGTCAGAGCGCTGCGCTGCGCATTATCTGGCCCTGCCAACGCGAGTAGCTTGAGAAGAGGGGGCGCCGTAAGCGTTCTCGGTTAAACTTCCGTGAGTGCCGACGGAGTAATCTCAACGGCACATTCCCACTGAATCAGGTTGGCTCCATTGTTAATGCTTCCGCCGTAAGGAATCACGCACTTATTTACGAAAGTGACGAGATCGCCTCGAGAGGAAAAGCCCCACTGTTGTGACGGGTGTCCATTGCAGTCCCACATGACGATGTTGGCGCCACTGTTTGAGCTGCCGCCATAGGGGAGTATGCACTTTCCGCCGTGCCTCAGCCGACCACTATCGTCAAACCACCAAAGCCGCTGGGAGGTGCTGCCGTTGCAATCCCAGGAGACGATGTTGAGACCATTTCCGGAGCCCCCGCCATAGGGAGTCCAACACTTTCCGTTGACACGGATTTCGTAGGTAGGTCCAGCAGCCGAAGCGCTTCCGATGCCGGACAGGGTGGCGGCAGTCGCAACCAGGGCGACAATGAGGGCGCTGCTCTTGCGCAAGAGTTTCACTTTAATCCTCACATATTTAAAGAGATCGGATGAAGGTAATTTCAGTAGAGGGTACCGCATGTTCGCTCTCTTCATCCGGGGCGAGGGGGAGTGATGGCTAGTGCATAGGTTGGCCTGTTGGTCATTTCTGACTTTTCCGGAATGAACGGCCTACTGTGCCTGTGCCTGGGACGCCCTATGAAGAGCCTCAACGGCTTTCCTGGTCCGCCCCTCGCTGTTCGGCATGAGGTGGGTGTAGGTCCAGGGCTCCGTCGTTCTCGCGGCCGGTCCGATATTGCCGGTATGGGCCAGATGTTCCAAGTCGGCGATGGTGGGCGGTTCATGACGAGGCGGGTAGACCTGCAGGCACGGCTTCCGGTGATCATGGAGTGTCGAGTTCGCTGATC
>NZ_JBHYMF010000422.1:0-1104 GCF_042742855.1 Streptomyces sp. NPDC058877
CTAGGGAGCGTATTGGGTCGTGATCAATCTGTGGGTTTTGCCTGCGTGGCGAGTCCTGGGCAGGTAGACCTTCTTGGGTGACTCGTGTGCAACTGACGGATGCGGAGTGGGAGTTCATCGGGCCGTACCTGCCCATCGGCGAGTACGGCCCGTACCCCGGGCGGCTGCGGCAGCAGTTCGAGGGCGTGATCTGGCGGTTCAAGACGGGCGGGCAGTGGCGGGAGATGCCGGCGGAGTTCGGCGCCTGGTCGACCGTCCACAACCGCTTCCGGCAGTGGCGTGACGCCGGAGTCTTCGAAGCCCTGATGGAGGGCCTGATCGCACAGGCCGCGAAGCGGGGCGAGGTGGACCTGTCCCTGGTCAGCATCGACTCCACCACTGCCCGGGCCCATCATGACGCGGCCGGCATGCACCTGGACGAGGAGGTCCTCACCGCTTTGGAGAAGGCTGCCGCCGGGGCGGAGAAGGCCAGGTCAAAGGGGGCGGCTGCGACGAACAAACCGGGCAGGAGGCCGGGAGCGATCCCGAGCGGGAAGAACGACGGCGCATCCGGCGCCGACGGAAACTCCGGCTGAAGGCCGCCCTGCTCGGACGCTCCAGGGGCGGACAGACCAGCAAGATCCATGTCGCCGGCGACCGGAAGTGCCGCCCGCTGGCGTTCATCCTGACCGCGGGACAGGCCGCCGACAGTCCGCAGTTCATCCCCGTACTGGGGAAGGTACGAGTCCGCGGGCCCGTCGGCCGTCCCCGAACCCGGCCGGACGCGGTCGCCGGGGACAAGGCGTACTCGTCCCGCGGCAACCGTGCCCACCTGCGCAAACGCCGTATCAAGGCGGTCATCCCGGAGAAGAAGGACCAGGCCGCCAACCGGAAGAAGAAGGGTGCCCTAGGCGGCCGGCCCGTCAGCCACGACGCCGACCTCTACAAGGAGCGGAACACCGTCGAGCGTCTGATCAACAAGCTAAAGGCGTGGCGAGGCATCGCCACGCGCTACGACAAGACCCCCGACAGCTACCTCGCCGGCCTCTACCTACGCGCCTCGATGATCTGGCTCAAAGACCTCACCCGGACCACCTGATGATCACAACCAAATACGCTCCCTAG
>NZ_JBHYMF010000423.1:0-1024 GCF_042742855.1 Streptomyces sp. NPDC058877
TGACATTCGTCGCATTCCAATCCACCAGCACCCGATCCAACTCCGCGCCGTCAACCAACACGACCTGCGAAACACACAACTCCGCATCCGCGGCGGCCGCGCGCAACAGGTGGGTCAGTCGGTGGGTGAAGGCCTGCACGCTGGAGGGGTCGAACAGTTCCGCCGCGTACTCGGCGACGCAGGTGAAGCCGTTCGGACGTCCGAGCGCGTCGTGGCGCTCCTGGACGTGGAGGAGCAGGTCGAACTTCGCCGACTCGTTGGCGTAGCCGTCGTCGATGTGGGTGGTGAGGTGCGGGAGGGTGAGGGGCGGTCGTTCGGTGCCGTCGAAGTTGAGGACGACTTGGAACAGGGGGTGGTGGGATGCCGATCGGTGGGGGTTGACGATTTCGACGAGGCGTTCGAAGGGGAGGTCTTGGTGGTCGTAGGCGGCCAGGGCGGTGGTGCGGGTGAGCTGTACGAGTTCGCGGAAGGTGGGGTCGCCGTCCCATTTGACGCGCAGTGGGAGCTGGTTCACGAAGAAGCCGACCAGCTCGTCGAGCGACTCGTCGGGGCGTCCGGCGACCGGGGTGCCGATCGGGATGTCGCTGGAGCCGGTCAGCTGGGACAGCAGCGCCACCACGGCGGCATGGACCACCATGAACACGGTGGAGTCCGTCTCCCGCGCCAGGCGTACGACGGCCTCGTGGAGTTCGACGTCCCAGGTGAACTCCTCCCAGGCGCCGCGCTGGGTGGGCACCGCAGGGCGCATCCGGTCCAGGGGCAGGGTCAGTTCCTGCGGGGCTCCGTCGAGGGCGGTGCGCCAGTACGCGACCTGCCGCGCCAGAGCGCTGTCCGGGTCCTCCTCCGCACCGAGCCATTCCTGCTGCCATAGCGTGAAGTCGGCGTACTGCACGGGCAGGGCCTCGGTCCGCGCTTCCTCACCGCTGAGGCGGGCGGTGTAGGCGGTGGACAGGTCGCGGAACAGGGGTCCCATCGACCAGCCGTCCGCGGCGATGTGGTGCAGGAGCAGGAGCAGGACCCATTC
>NZ_JBHYMF010000424.1:0-1004 GCF_042742855.1 Streptomyces sp. NPDC058877
GAGGTCTTCTCGGCAACGTGATGGTTGCGGTGCGTGACAGCTTGCGGGTGGCCTGGGTGATGACCCGACGTCAGACATGCGTGAAGCCCCTGGTAGGAACGGGTCTGCGAAGATCAAGTTCCGGCCGAGAGGCTTCACGTGCCGTCCAGTATCACCTACACCGCCGTCCTCGATGTCCGCAGGGCGACCGCCGAGCATCTCGCGGCGCTGCTGCGCGGCCATCGCGACCGGCTGGGAACCCGCAAAGGCACCCGTGCCCTGGGCGTCTTCAAGCAGGCCGTGCTCGTGCTGCGCTGGTTCGTCGACGGTACCCGGCTCGTCCAGCTCGCCCGGGACAACGGCATCGCGACGCCGACCGCCTACCGCTACCTGCACGAGGGCCTGACCGTACTCGCCGACCACGCCCCGGACCTGTCCACCGCGCTGGAGCGGGCCGCGGTGGCCGGATACACCCACCTCAACCTGGACGGCACAGTGATCCGCACCGACCGCGTGGCCGCCGCCGGCCCCAACAAAGCCGACCTGTGGTGGTCCGGGAAACACCGGCACCACGGCGGGAACGTGCAGGTCATCGCCGCCCCGGACGGCTGGCCACTGTGGGTCTCCCCGGTCCGACCGGGCCGCGAGCACGACACCACCTGCGCTCGCGCCCACGGCCTGGTCGACGCCCTGAACCGGCTCGCCGCCACCCTGGGCATCCCTACCCTGACCGACCTCGGCTACGAGAACATCGGCGACGGGTTCCGCCACCCGGTCAAGAAGCCCAAGGGCGGCGAACTCGCCGAAGAACACAAGACGTTCAACGCGGTGATCCGGGGTGTGCACGGCGTGGCGGAGCGTGCGAACGCCCTGCTGAAGGTCACCTTCAAGGCCCTGCGCAGGGTCAGCCTCGATCCGTCGGCCATCACCCGGATCGCCCGAGCTGCCCTCGTCGTCCTGCAGCTCGAACACGGCCGCACCGCCTGAATGAAGATCACAAACCGTCACGAGACGTTACCGAGAAG